>JAKVBA010000066.1 GCA_022447525.1 Gammaproteobacteria bacterium | reverse complement strand
ATAATGTAAATGGCGTTGTTTTTGTTTTTAGATATCTGGAAGACCTCGATTTGTGGGCCGGTGGAACTTGGGAATATATTAAAAAAGGCAAAACAGAACGCTCACTGCTTGCTACGTGGTTCCCCGCCGGACGACGAACTAGATTCGCGCCACTCGATGTATTTCCTAAACCTGCGGAAGGAGAAGTGTTAGGATTTATGGTATCTGGTATTACAAGAAACGGAATTATTGGCAGAAACAACATTCAAGCACGAACTAATGTCGCCTTTTTTAGGGTCGGGGAGCAACCAGGCAACGGAGTGATGTTAACTGAAGCGGAAGTGGCAAAGTTATTTGGAGGAGGTAGTACTGACGCATCTAAGTTGGTTCCAACTATCGACTTATTATTGGAAAAGACAAAGTAAACATAGTAGTTACACGTCAAATTCGGTTATCGTTTACAATTATACATAATCCGGTAGAAGATAATCGTTGACGATAAGCTGGCTTCAGAAACGATACTGTAATTGTAAACGTCACCGGAATAAGAAAGACTGTCTTAAGCGGTCCAAAGCTCTTCAGTCTGGGTTCCTTTTTAAGGAATTTCCGCTATCTAACTCGAAAAGATCTGAAATTATTATTAACAATAATCAACCAGATCCGTCAAAGGCCGGTCTTTGGGCTGGAGGTACTTGGGAATTTATAGGAGTCGGTAGACACGATAGAAATGTCTCTGCGATGACTGGACCTCGAAGACTTAGGTTTGGTCCAGCCAGAGGGTTTGTCCCTCAGGATGGGCAAGTACTCGGCTTCATGATAAGCGCTGTTACACGTAACGGTATACAACGAGCGCCAATTCAAGCTAGGACAAATGTGGCGTTTGCTCGAATTACAGGCTTGCCGGCACTACAGTCGGATGGGTTTTTTCCCCCGGTTCAAGTTGGAGTTGATCAGTTGACGCGTCAAGAAGTTGCTGAGCTTTTTGGGGTTGAAGAGGTCAATAGTGCCAAGGTTGTGCCATCTGTGAATTTGCTACTTGATGATTAGCTGGTATATTCACCGACGAATATGGAAACTTTGGTGCTTAGTTTTGGCTTAAAAACCAAGTGGGCCAGCTCGTGGGCCCTAGTGTCGTTTGGTCTCATGCATGAGAGGTCTTTTTGATTACTATATAGAAATAGTCAAAAGTAATTTAAATGAAAGAAAAACATGAGCTTGGTAACGGTGTAGGTCTTTGGAGGGCATTAAGAGCACTTCGTTGTTCTTGGCTTGGGTTAGCCGCAGCTTTTAAGTTTGAGAGTGCGTTCAGACAGGAGCTTGCACTTGCTACTCTCTTTCTTCCCTATGCCTTGTGGGTTGGAGCAAACCCATCCGAAAAAATGT
This sequence comes from Gammaproteobacteria bacterium, assembly GCA_022447525.1. Classification (GTDB taxonomy): domain Bacteria; phylum Pseudomonadota; class Gammaproteobacteria; order Arenicellales; family Arenicellaceae; genus Arenicella. The sequence continues at coordinate 13,747 of JAKVBA010000066.1, read as the reverse complement.
TGTTGGTAATTTTGGTTATACTGGTTTTAGTGGTTGAACTCTTAAATTCTGCTATTGAGGCAGTGGTAGACAGAGTAGGTTTAGAGCAGCACGAGCTCTCGGGTAGGGCTAAGGATCTAGGGTCCGCAGCTGTTATGCTTTCATTAGTGTCAGCTGGCGGATGCTTTGCTTACGTGAGCTATCTTCGCTTTTCAGGATAGCCGTATAGCTCATGGATAAAATGACTTAATCAGTTATTTTGCTGAAACTGGTTTGACTCAAGAACATAAACTTGACTTCAAAGTGTCAGTTTTGACTTGACCAAGAACTGTAGAGTAATGAACATAGTTCAATGAATCCTTGGCTATTAGGTTATGGCTATCAGGTTTTGACTGTCGTTTTCAGCTGTTCTAGAACCTCTTCATACTCCTGACTTGCTTCCATCCACTGCATCTCTGCCTGATCGAGTTCTTTTTGAATGTAAGCTTGGTCGGTCAAAATAGATTTGAGCTTCTCTTTGTTTTCGTCGTTGTACAAGTTGGGTTCTGCAAGTTGTTGCTCTATTTCAGCTTTATGCTGGCTTAGTTTTTCCATTACTCGCTCTGCGCGCTTTATCCTATTTGTGATTGGCTGCAATTGAGCTCGTCGCTCGGCCTCAATTCGCTTTTGTTCCCTTTTTTCGCTCGCTGAAATATTTGGTTTTGTTTTTTGTGATTCAGATGGCAGTGAGTTATCACAGTCTGTGCTACCGCGATTATGCTCTGCTAACCACTTAGGATAGTCGTCAACACTGCCTTGAAATTCAGTTGCTTTGCCGTTAGCTACAAGGATCAGTTTATCGGAGTTAACTTTTAGTAGATGACGATCGTGCGAGACTAGCACAACAGCACCACTGTATTCTTGTAGGGCTACTGCGAGTGCCTGCCGCATTTCTAAATCCAAATGGTTGGTGGGTTCATCCAGCAGCAATAAATTTGGTTTTTGATAGCAGAGCAGTGCTAACGCAAGACGTGATTTTTCACCACCAGAAAAAGGGCCGACTTTTTGCGTGGCCTTCGTGCCGCTAAAACCGAAGCTACCAAGGTAGCGACGAAGTTGGTTTTCGGTCGCTTGTCCATTGTTACAATCCTTATCGAGAATCAACATCTGCTCCATGGGAGTGTGATCCATCTGAAGTTTTTCTATTTGATGTTGGGCAAAATAGCCAATGTTTAATTCTTTGGATTTATGGTAGTTGCCTGTCTTAAGTTTCAATTCGCCAGCTAGTAATTTGATTACTGTCGATTTACCAGCGCCATTGGGGCCAATGAGACCAACTCGGTCGCCTGGAGACATTGCAAACTCTACATCTTTAACAATGATATTATTATCATACCCGACACACACCTGATGAAGACTCAGAAGAGGACTAGGATTTTTCTCTGGCTGTGGGATGATAAAATCGAAAGGCGAATCAACATGCGCTGGTGCGATGCGCTCCATTTTTTCTAGAGCCTTTAATCGTGACTGAGCTTGAGTTGCCTTGGTTGCCTTGGCTCGAAATCTACGCACAAAATCTTGCATATGTGCAATTTCTCGTTGTTGTTTTTCATAGGCGGATTGCTGATTGGCAAGTTGATCTGCCCGAATTTTCTCAAAAGCCGAATAATTTCCTTTGAATAACTGCGCTTTCTGGTTTTCAATATGAAGTGTGTGGGTGGTGAGGGTATCTAAAAAGTCCCTGTCGTGCGCAATCAAAATCAGTGTGCCAGTATAGGACTTAAGCCAACGTTCAAGCCAAAGTACGGCGTCTAAATCCAGATGATTAGTTGGTTCGTCGAGTAGCAGCAGATCCGATCGACACATTAAAGCTTTGGCGACATTGAGTCTGACCCGCCATCCTCCTGAGAACTCTTTGGCCGGCTTTTCTATGTCTTTGGGGCTAAAACCAAGACCATCTAATAACTGAGCGGCCCTACTGCGTGCTGAGTAGCCATCAATTTCTTCATATCGACTTTGAAATTTTAAGAATTGTGGATGTTGAGTGTCTTGAATTTTCGCATCTAACTTACGCCACTCTGCATCACCATCTAAAACGTGATCAATGGCTTGTCTATCATTTGCCGGAGCTTCCTGAGCGACGTGCGCCATTACCCAATCTTTGGGGATTTTCACATCACCTTTATCGACTACTAGCTCATTGCGTAACATCGCAAAAAGGCTTGATTTACCACATCCATTCGCGCCCGTCAGACCAACTTTTTGGCCCGGATGAATCTGGCAGCTTGCGTTATTGAACAAAAGGTTTTCGCCGCGTCGAATGCTTAGATTTTCAAACTGGATCATGCCGCGTAGTGTATCCGTTGATGTGCTCAGTAAAAAGGGTTATATGTTCCAAATGAAAAAATTTAAGTTAATACTCGATGCGGCAGTTAAACGTAAAGGTGGTAAAGCTCAATTACAAAAACTCTTGACCAAACCTCTATCTGAAGTTGAATTAGCTGCGATACCAGATGAGCGCTATTTAGCTCAAATCACACGATGTGTTTTTAACGCTGGATTCCACTGGCGCGTGGTATCTGCAAAGTGGCCTGGTTTTGAACAAGCTTTTCATAGTTTCGACTTGGGCGTACTGCTAACTAAGTCTCCAGAGGAGTGGGAGGCTTATTTAGAAGATACGCGCATTATTCGTAACTGGCAAAAAATTGAAACGGTTTTTAGTAATGCCGCAATGATTGAGGAAGTGGCATCTGAGCACGGTAGTTTTGCCAAGTTTTTTGCGCAGTGGCCGGTGACAGATCAGGTTGGTTTGATGAGGTTCCTTCATAAAAACGGTGCGAGATTGGGTGGGAAAACCGCTCAATGGTTTCTTCGATTTACCGGTAAAGATAGCTTCATTCTTACTGGTGACGTTGTTTCCGCACTGATAGCAAACGGGGTTGAGACCAACGAAAAAGCCACCAGCCAACGAGATCTGAAAAATATTCAAGCTGCCTTTAACCATTGGCAGCAGGAGACACAGATGCCGATTACCCATCTTAGCAAAATTTTAAGTTACTCAGTTGGAGACAATGTGCCTGTTGATGTGTTAGAAGGGTATCAAGGTTCACAAACGATAACGAAGATATGATTCATGCATTAAAGAAACTTGACGATACTTATTTGATGGCCGGGCGTGCGCTTCTCGGCCTCTATTTTCTAATTCCAGGCATTATGAAGGTTACTGGTTATAGTGGAACACTGGCTTTGATGGAGTCAAAAGGTGTGCCACTCGCTTTCGCACTTTTACCGCTTACCATTGTTTTGCAGGTTGGCCTAGGAGTGCTTTTAATTGCGGGGAAGCAGGTCCGCCTAAGTGCATTATTATTGTTCGGACTGACAATTTTGATCAATGTTTTCATACACAACTTTTGGGCACTTCAGGGTGACTCAAGTTATGGCCATGAGATGCAAAACTTTATCAAAAATTTAGCCATAGCTGCGGGCTTGCTCGTGCTGGCGAGTACTCAAAAAGAGTAATCAAATTTACGTAGCAATCTTCGAGCAATTCTATATTTTCTCAGTAAAACAACGTCTTGTTTGTAAAAAGAATCTGAAGGTCACAGAGAGTCTAGAGTTAATCTAAGGTGGTTCACGAAAAAGGCCGCTTGGAATATCCAAGCGGCCTTTTAAGAGAACGATAGGAGCTTTCTCGACTTAAACTGGTTTAACTACAAAGAGGAGGTCTCCGGCGTTCACTTGAGCACCATTGGCTTGATTGACTCGTATAACTTCATAGTCGTTTTCAGCGGTAAAAATCTCACCAGAGCCGGGTACACTTGACAATGAAATGTGAGTAAACAGTTTCATAGCCTCGACTTGGCAAAGCGTTTGGCTTAGGTTGACTGAATCACCCACACTAACAAAATCCGGCTCGTTTGGAGTTGGCGTAGAGTAATATATGCCTGTCATCGGTGAAATTACTTTAATTTCGCCCGTCCCTGCTATCTTTAAGCTTGCCAGATCACTTTCGGCTTTTTCAACACCTGTATAGGCCATCTCTTCGACAACCTCGTCTTTGTCTAAGGTGTCCAGAAAGGCAGGTAGGTAGCCCGTATCGTAGTCGCCCTTAACAAAGGTCTCATCTTTTAGAATACGCTTTAATAAAGAAATATTGGTGCACACTCCCTTTACGACTGTTTTATCAAGGGCCTCAATTAATTTTTTGATGGCATCCTTACGGTCTTTTCCATGTACCACTAACTGTGCAATCATACTGTCGTAGAACGGCGAAATTGTTTTGCCCTCAGCAACGGAGGCTATCACTTCTATGTGGTCATCCTCTGGAAACTTACACTCAGTTACAAGACCTGGTGTTGGCAAAAAGTCGATTACCCCACTAGAGTCAAGGCGAGCTTTTTCGGCCGTAACTCGAGCTTCGATAGAAAAGCCGGTGTTCTTTGGTTTGATATCTTTGATCGAGCCGCCTTCTGCGATCTCATACTGTTTACCCACGATATTTACACCAGATGTCCACTCAGTAACAGGGTGTTCAACCTGCAAGCGTGTATTCATTTCCATGAAATAAATTGCATTTGCTTTGAGGTCATAAATAAATTCAACTGTTCCAGCGCCAAAGTAATCTACTGCGTTGGCTAAATTTTCAGCACAAGCATAGGCTTCTTTTTCAAGCTTTTTGGGAAGCATGGTGGAGCCAGATTCCTCCAAGACTTTTTGATTGTTTCTTTGTACTGTACAGTCTCTGAGGCCCAGAACTTTTGTATTGCCGTGCGCGTCTCGAAGGATTTGCACCTCAATGTGCCTCATTGACTCGACAAATTTCTCTAGGTATAGGTCACCATTTCCGAAAGCGCTACGTGCCTCGCTGTATACATTATTAAATGCATCCTTTATCTCCGCAGGACTCCGCACCACTTTAATACCTTTACCGCCACCGCCATGCACGGCTTTAAGTAGAACCGGATAGCCTATCTCATCGGCAACTTTAGCGGTTGCTTCAGCGCTTGTTAATATGCCATGCGAGCCCGGTACCACGGGAACGTTGTTATCCATTGCCGTCGTGATGGCATTGGATTTATTACCCATCGTATCCATACTACTCGCTTTTGGGCCAACAAAATTAAGCCCATTAGCTCGACAAAGTCTCGCAAAGCCAGCGTTCTCTGAAAGAAAGCCAATCCCAGGGTGTAAAGCGGTCGCCCCGCGATTTTTTGCAATTGTGACAACTGATAAGCCGTTAAGGTAACTCTCACCTGGTGTTTGGCCACCTAGACACACAACTTCGTCTTGTTCAGTTAGCATATCGCAAGCAACAGAGCCCATATCCGGGTCGGATTGAACAAGAAGCACTTTGTGCCCCTGCGCTTGTGCGACTCTGATTAGTTTCACAGCTGTACAGCCTCGAGCGTGAATAAGAACTGTGTCTATCTTGCCCATCATGTCTATGGCTCGATACACTTTTTTCTTATGATCCTTGTCTTCTACACTAGCGATCCCGCTGATTACTTTATCGACGACTTCACCGACAGTTTCTTCAGGTAGGGTTATGTTTGGATCAACCTCCCTGAGCTTTTCATCAAGCCCTGCTGCAAATGGGTGCTTAACCAAGCCCTGCATAGCGCCAGTATTATTAGCAAGATAGTTTGACGTAGTCGCCATTGATGGGAGGAAAGACGGTACAACAACACGCCCAGCAAAAGGCATATCCGTGCCACTAAAATAGTAAGTATGAACTAGAGGATGGGTTACGAAACTTGCCTGCGAACCACCGGTGCAGTCTCCAAAACCAAAGATCACAATTGGAAGGCCAGTCTCAGCAATAAAGTTAGTAATACGGTCGTTTACAATTGCCATCGAAAAGAGTGAGCTTGGCCCCTCCTTAGTTTGCATACCGCCAGAAGACACAAAGCATACAATCGGTAAGCCCTGGTCCGCGCAATCGGTGAGGAGTGCACACAGTTTTTCTGCGCCGGCCATATCAAATGCACCAGCTTGGAAAGCGACATTTGAAATAACCGCACCAACCTTGGCTGTTTTACCTTCAGTTAAATTTAGTTCGCCGATACCGGTGACTACGCCACACGGAGTAATATCATTATTAAGTGCCTTCTCGATGGATTGTCTAAAACCTGGAAACTGGACCGGATTAGCAGTCATCTTGTTTGCATTTGTTTCCACGAATTTCGAGAATAAAGTTGATTTGAATGCGTCTACAGTTGTCAGCTTTTTGCGCTTGTAAGATGTTAATACTCGTTGGATCAAGAGGTCTTGATAGGCGATATTGAGTTGGTTCCAAAAATCCTTACGTTTACCTATTCGCCAAGGGTTGATTTGTCCGTTATAACTCTTGCCGCTCATCTGAGAATCAATGAAGCGGGGAACTAGGGTTTCGAAGAAGTATGTAATTAATACCAATAAGGAATCAGACATCCGAGGAAAATTAACACGTTTCCATTCTTCTACATCGGCTAGAAAAGCACCTCGTTGGTCGTATTTAACGAAGTGGTTAAGCCATTTAGCAAATTCGGTTTTTATGTCGCTATCAACAGCATCGGTCGCCATTGATCCGCTGACGCTATTGGCCACTTTCTCCAGAGACGTGTCTAAGATTCGTTTCAGAGTGTCTTTTGAGAGAGATTCAAACGCCTTAGATTCTTCAGCAATTTCGCCGAAGTTTTCGACTATATTGTTGTAAAGAGCATCGAATATTAGGATGTTTCGAAACTGGTCCTGCATGATCTCGTTAAGACTTGGTTCCTGAAGTGTGTCCAGTAAAGTCAGATCAGATTCATGTTTATGAAGAAAGCTGGGGCTGTTTTCGGTGATTCCATCAAGCTTCTTATTCATCTCGATAAAGTTAAAAGTTGCGTCCGATTTCCAGCGGTTGTAAAGGTATAAACACAGGACGTAACAGTAATTTTTCTGAGCGCTTCGATAATTACTTTGAGGGTCTCCTAAGATTAACGCCGTTATTTTGCTGCGGTCGTTATTTAATTCCTCATGCTTTTGTTTTAGATTTGTCCAAGCTTTGGAGAGATCGTCGTTATAGACCAGCTTCTCAGGATCTACTAACCATCGCTGAAAGGCAACACTTCGCATTTGCTGTGTGCGAGTATCGAGATCGCCTTGTGGGATTTCCTCCTCAGCCAATCGTCCATAGGTTTCTACAGTTGCAGAGTGGATCCTACAACGCATTGAAAGTGAGCGAAGGTACTGCATCGCGTGCGAATAGACGCTTGGATATTCTGCGAGTTCACCATACAGTTCGAAGTTGGCGGCTTTCTGTAAAGCTTCGATAGATTGTTTGTGCAACTTTTCAGTTCGTACATTACTAAGGTAATCGGCTGCTACCAAAGGGTTTTCCAAAACTTCTCGTTTTGCATCCGCTTCAATTTCGCTGATGCCAGAAAAAATAGCCGCCACTAAGTTTGTTACATCCGAGTCCTTGGTGTCCGGTTTCCAATCTATAACGCCATCGATTGCCCCGCTGTTGTAAAGCTCTGAAGGCGATACACCAACATAGCGAGCAGACTCCTGCCAAGATAGATTATATTGTCTAGCTATATTGGCCAATCCTTTGGGTTGGATGGTATTAAAGGCAGCATCTTTTACTGCCAATAGGAGATTGGTAGCGGCAAGAGGTATCGCGCCGCCTGAATATCCTAAGCCATAAATTATTCCCAGGGTCGGGACTTTAAGAGATGCCATCACGGCGATCAAACGAGAGATAGAATGCGCTTGGTTATTTGCATTCGCTTCTGTTCCTGCATCGGCTCCAGGCGTGTCCATAAGCGTAATAACAGGAACCGCTCTTGCAGAAAACTCGGAGGCGAGTCTGCAGGCTTCTAGATGATGTTCTGGACCCCATACTCCATTGGCAACACTGCGGTTTTGAACAATAAACCCTAGGCGTCTGGTTTCATCTCGATGCTCCAGTGAGATCTCCAAGCAGTATATAGGACCAAGTTCAAATTCATTATGGATTTTGCCACGTAATTTACTTACTACGGATTTTGCGCTGGGTCTTGCAGCCGACTCAGCCCCATCCAAGACCTTTGCCACGTAGTCATCGACTGCCAATTTTTTCAAGCTTTGTCTTATTTCTTCGACTTTTTTGGGGGTTATGAGACCTTGTACGTTTTGATGCCATTTGAAAGGGTGCCTAGTACCATTCAGAGACAAGTTTCTGGCTCGGCGTTCAACATCGGAGAATAAGCCAGACGATATTCCGTCAGGCGCAGTAATTTGGTTTTTAGTATTCAAGGGGACTTTACCTTCTTCTAAAACTTACCTGGTTTATTACAATTGCGGTTAAAAACTGGTTAGACAATTGCGTTCATTCTTTTTATTGAAAAATAATTTCCACATTAAACTGGCTAAAATCGCATTCTCAAAACTCAACCCGGTGCTGAAAATTAAATTTCATTGCACTTATTATTTTTTAGTTCAAAGATTGGAAATCAGCTAACGTACTATTACTAAACGTGTTTTTTTGTTTTGCTAGCCATTATGACCAGGTACGCGCTGAAGAAAAGAGAATTTCTGGGTCGAATCAAGAAGATGCTTATTTTTTTCTGTTCGCCGCCAAGTATGCCATGAAACTACCGCAAATTCCGAGCAGTAAATCGCTAGTTTCTTTACCTCTGCCTATTAAATATTGGAAAACCTCTGCTGAAAGACAAAGAACGCATACCAAAGCCAATGGAATCCAGTTTCTGGACTTGAAGATTCGAAGATCCGAAAAGATCAAAAGAAAGGTGATTACAAATCCACCAAAAAGATGTAACGGTTTATCGGTATTTTGTTCTATCCATAGAATTGATTGGTAGCTTAATCCGGCATCTCGAAAAAATTTGTGTGGCATCCAGTGTGCAAAATTATAGCTTTCGCGAGTAACTACATAAGTAAAGCAAATGAGAATTAGTATAAGAAAAAGCCTGGATATATTTGCTCTTAGCTTCAACAATAGTGACATCCCTCTAGTTTAGAACAACTTAAACAGATTTGTAGAGTGAATTGTTGCGAAAAAAACAGAGTGCTAGGGTTACACTAGCCACACTAATAGATACAAGGGTCCAAGCATGACCACTTTACAAATTAAATCTAGGCCTCGCCCTGGTTCAATAAATACAAGCATTAACCCAGTGCTAGCAACTGTCTTAGCCAATCGAGGAATCAAAGAACCAAATGATTTAGATTTAGGCTTAAAAAATCTCTTACCTCCAACTGGCTTAAGTCATATAGATTTAGCTGCTGAATTGCTATCAGAAGCGATTACTGCTGCGGCTAATGTAGTAATCATCGGTGACTTTGATGCTGATGGAGCAACGAGTTGCGCCCTGGCCGTTAGGTGTTTAAAAGCATTTGGATTAGATTCCGTTAGCTATCTTGTGCCTAATCGATTTGAGTTTGGCTATGGTTTGTCTCCAGAAATAGTCGGTGTCGCGGCTACCCGACAACCCGATGTTATTGTCACCGTCGACAATGGAATAAGCAGCGTTGATGGCGTTCACGCAGCGCAAGCCCTGGGTATGTCTGTGTTGATTACCGATCATCACCTCCCTGGCGAGCAAATTCCAACCGCTGATGTAATAGTAAACCCAAATTTGCCGGGAGATAAATTCGCCAGCAAAAACCTAGCCGGAGTAGGAGTTATCTTTTATGTTATGTTGGCCTTGAGAGCAAAGTTAAGAGCCATGGGTTGGTTTGAGGCAAGCGGGATAAAAGAACCGAATATGTCTCAATTTTTAGATTTGGTGGCGCTTGGCACTGTAGCTGACGTGGTGCCCCTCGATCGCAACAACCGGATATTAGTGCAGCAAGGTTTACAGAGAATCCGCAATGGACAGGCCTGTGAGGGGATAAAGGCGTTGTTGGCAGTTGGTAATCGAAACACCTCAAGACTAGCCACTGCCGACCTTGGTTTTGTTATTGGCCCTCGTTTGAACGCGGCTGGTAGATTAGATGATATGTCTATAGGGATTGAAGCATTGCTTGCCGACGATCCGAATGCGGCGATGTGTCACGCTTCGCAACTGGATGAGCTTAACAAAGAGAGAAAACAAGTAGAGCAATCTATGCAACAAGATGCATTGGGTATCCTTAGCTCTTTGGAGACCAAAAGCAGAGAAAATCAATCAATATACTTGCTTCATAATGAGTCATGGCATCAGGGGGTAGTTGGTTTAGTGGCTTCTAGAATGAAGGAACGATTGGCTCGACCAGTCATCGCTATGGCACCGGGTGATTGCTCTGGAGAATGGAAGGGGTCAGCGCGAAGTGTGGAGGGAGTCCACATCAGAGATTTATTGGCGAGATTGGATGCAGTCTATCCCGGACTGATGGTCAAGTTTGGTGGGCACGCGATGGCGGCAGGTATGTCGATTAAAGGAGAGAACCTAGAGCGTTTTGGTAAAGCAATCTCTCAGATAACAGATGAATTCACTCAATCCCATGATTGGAGCCAGACAATTTGGACTGACGGGTCACTGTCTGCAGACGATTTTACTATTGAAATGGCTGAACTACTTAGGCAGTCAAGCCCCTGGGGTCAGGGCTTTCCTGAACCTGTTTTCGATGGGAACTTTGAAGTAATGGAAACAAGAATAGTCGGTTTGACACATTTAAAAATGAGATTGCGTCCAACCAATAGTAATCAGTTGGTAGACGGTATTTGTTTTGGATATATGGAAAACAATAAGCAAGAACCGAGTGGTCATGTCAGGTTAGCTTATAAGCTTGATGTCAATGAGTTTCGCGATCGTTTGACTCTTCAATTAATCATTCAACATATTGAATAGTCTTTGATCGTCGCCATGTTATCATTCGAAGACAAAGTTTATTAAACTCAATTTATACGATACGGAGACTTAAGATGAGTTACATGAATGCTGGTTCAGGCGCGGTAGTAAGCCACCTAGCCGAAGATGCCCGTGCTGGATTTATCCGTCGCACTTATGCACATGTTGCGATGGCTGTTGCTGCCACGGCAGCTTTCGTTGCCTTTTTGATAGCCACAGGTGCCGCACCCATAATTTTGTCATTTCTTGGTGGCGGAATGATAAATATGCTCATTTTTATGGGATTGTTTATTGGTGCTGGTATTGCCGCGGATCGAATCGCTCACTCTGAAAATTCAGTTACCATGCACTACGTGGCTCTACTCGGTTATGCTTTTGTTGAAGCCATCGTGGTGACGCCAGCTATTTATATCGCTGCCATGTATAAGCCAGCGGCAATTTGGGATGCTTTATTAGCGACCTCTGCACTGGTTGCCGGCTTGAGCTGGATCGCTTTTAGTACAAAGAAAGATTTCTCTTTTATGGGGCCTTTCTTGGCCATCGGCAGTTTGATTGCTATGGCGGTGATATTTGCTGGCGTTATTTTTGGCTTCAGTATAGGCTTGGTGGGAATAGGAGCAATCGTATTATTGGCGGCCGGTTGTGTTTTGTATAACACTTCAAACATTATTCATCACTACCAAGAACATCAGCATGTAGCAGCGGCACTTGGGTTGTACGCATCCATTGCTTTGATGTTCCGATTTATCTTGCAGTTCTTCCTTTCTTTTGGTGAAGACTAAACTGTTGATTTAAGATTGCACCTGTCGGGGGTGTAACTAGGTACTAGAAAGCGAACGGTAACGCCGTTCGCTTTTTTTATCACTTGAGGGAATTATTTTGAGTTATTCGCGTTTAGAAAATTTGGTTGGTAATACTCCTCTAGTAGAACTACAGCGCTTATGGAAAGGTAACTACGTAACAGTGCTTGGCAAGCTTGAGGGCAATAACCCAGCAGGCTCTGTTAAAGATCGACCTGCATTGAACATGATATCCAAAGCAGAAGCGCGTGGAGATATTAAGCCGGGCGATACCCTTGTCGAGGCCACCAGTGGAAACACCGGGATAGCACTGGCAATGGCGGCTGCGATGAAGGGTTATCAAATGACCTTAATAATGCCTGATAATATGAGTGAAGAGCGACGTGCCTCGATGCGAGCTTTTGGTGCGAAGATTATCTCTGTTTCGCAGGCAGCAGGTGGTATGGAATTAGCACGAGATTTGGCTCATGAAATGCAAAGTAAAGGGGAAGGTACCGTACTCGATCAGTTTTCAAATGACGACAATTGGAATGCGCACTATGAAACGACTGGACCGGAGATATGGCGAGATACATCTGGTGAGGTTTCGCATTTCGTTAGCTCCATGGGTACTACTGGGACCATAATGGGCGTATCTAAGTATCTTAAAGAGCAAAATCCCGAGGTTGAAATTATCGGTGTGCAACCAGAGGGAGAATCCCAAATTCCTGGAATTCGTCGATGGCCGAAAGAGTACTTACCTAAAATTTTTGATGCTTCGCGCGTAGATCGAACCATTGATGTAGATCAGGTGGTGGCTGAAGAAACCATGAGGTCAATGGCAACTCAGGAGGGAATATTCGCTGGAGTTTCCTCAGGCGGGACGATGGCAGTTGCACTAAGAGTTGCGGCTGAATTAGAAGAGAAAAAACAAGCTGCAACGATAGTGTCGATTGTTTGTGATCGCGGTGATCGTTATCTATCAACCGGGGTGTATTGATGAATATCTTGGCATTCGACATTGAAACCATTCCCGATGTGGCGGGCGGTAGAAAGCTGTATGAATTAGATGAGTCCCTAAGTGACGCCGATGTTGCCGAGGCCATGTTCGCTAAGCGTAGGGAGAAGACTGGGAACGATTTTATCGCCACACATTTGCAACAGGTTGTAGCGATTTCGGCGGTATACCGAAACACTCAGAATGACCAATTCTCAGTATGGACATTGGGTACGGAACAAAGCTCTGAGAAAGAAATCATACAAAATTTTTTTGATGGTGTGGAAAAACATACCCCCACGCTTGTAACTTGGAATGGGAGCGGTTTCGATTTGCCTGTATTACATTACCGTGGATTGGTTAATAGTGTGCAGGCCCCCCGTTATTGGGATCTAGGTGATGACGATAGAGATTTCAAATGGAATAACTATATTGGCCGGTTCCATATGCGTCATACCGATTTAATGGATGTTATCGCTGGATATAGCAACCGCGCGTTTGCTCCGCTTGATGAGATAGCCGTATTGCTGGGTTTACCCGGAAAGATGGGAATGAGCGGCTCAAAAGTCTGGGAGCAATTTAAAGCAGATCAAATTAAAGAAATCAGAGACTATTGTGAAACAGATGCTCTAAACACCTATCTTGTTTATCTGCATTGGTGTTATGTCAGAGGGCACCTAACTGATGCGGCCTTAGAGCACGAACATGAAATCGTAAAAAACACGCTTGCAAAAGGTGAGCCTCACTTTCAGGAATTCCTGTCGGTTTGGAATGGTAAGTAAAAATGTCGAGGTTTGATCACTGATGAGTATGGGTACCAATAGGCGTGTTATCTATTCTAAGTTTGGGCGACCAGATGTATTGGAAGTAGTTAATGACTCGGAGTTACCTCAAATAAGTGAGTATGAAGTCATTATTCGCAATTCGGCGGTAAGTGTTAACCCCAAAGATACGCTTCTTAGAAAGGGTAAGTTCAGTAAAACTCTAGGGAGAGATCCGTTGCCTCGAGGCACGGCTCTAGATGCTTCGGGTATTGTCATTAGAGTTGGTAGTAAGGTATCAAGCCTATCCGAGGGGGATTGTGTTTTTACAATGACAAACCGATTTTGCGGTGGTCTTTTGGCGGATTACATAAGCGTGCCCGAAACGGAAGTCGCCGTTGCTCCGCAAACAATTTCTCTTAGCGACTCTGCATCAATCCCTTTAGCGGCATT
>JAKVBA010000065.1 GCA_022447525.1 Gammaproteobacteria bacterium | reverse complement strand
CACATACAAGAGCATTGCCGGAAGAGCCACTGTCATCAGCCAACAACAGCTCCATTATAGGCACTAAAGTCGAGGCCGCTTTGCTAGCACCAGTACATCCATTTCCTTCTATTTGTTGAATACTTTCGGTTTTGGATGAAACGGAAGTCTGTACATTGTCGATAAAAATCAGGTTGGGACTACCAAACCATTGTATATCAACTTGGAATGAGTCGGGATTTACCTTGGCTACAATTCGATGCCATCCGGTCTCCCCTTCTAGGTACTTTGAAACTCGAGTTTGCCCAAACAGATCATACTCAACTAAGCGTACAAAATCTTCTGATCCGTCATTTCTCGGAATAAAAACATCAAACTCCAAGGTGTTGAACTTCTCATTATCAGGGCCGCCAAGCATAAGCACCGGAACCAAACCTGATCTTGGGTCACCTACGCCCAAAGACTGCATTCCTTTGGAACAATTTTCATTGCTAACCCTCAAATTAGCGACTGAAAATCTATGGCTAGAGTTATCTAATGCTTTACGTAAAATTGAGAATAAGTCATTCGCAGAAGAAGTATTCGATACAAAAAACAATATGAAAGTCCCCAAACAAAATAGACGCGCCAATTCTACAAAACCATACTTCACTATCTTAAAAACGGAAAAATAAAATGACATTGGCACTCCATGCGAGAGGTGAATAATATAGTTTAAGGGCGCAAATTATAAAGATTCTTAAAGAATAATAAACTAAAATAAAGAAAATTAGATTTAGTAGGCCTTATAACTTTAGTATTGTGGGATTGCATTACATTTGGTCTAAAAATCGTTCAATTCGAGCAGCGTTTACGCCGAGATCACTGCCACCAAATCGTGATACAGAGTGTAAATCAATTAGGGTTTGGCCATTTTCTGGTTCGACTCTGACAATAATATCGTCTTTAAAGCCCCATAAAAGGGTGGTCTCGGTGGCCTCCAAAATGCCTTTCTCGGCGTTGATATTAACGATCTCCCAACCAAGCTCGTTAGCTATTTCTTCCGCTTTAGCCAGAGCCTCTTCAGGAGATAGTTTCGAGGCGTATGTTTTTACATTTGGATAAGCTTCTAACTGTAACTGCGCGAGAGTGCCGGTCTCGCCAATTTGTTGGTTTGGATTGTAAGTGTGAGGATTGTCGCTTTCGGTTCTAATTGATGCGATTTTGTCGAACTCGGGGGCATTAACCGTGTCGGTCGAGACATTATGAATAAAAGGTAAGGACCTCGCTTTCTTTGCTTGAAGTCCCAACGGAATGACGGGCAATATACCAATTATTGCGCCAACTAAGGCGGCTTTTGCACCGACTGTATCGGCTTTGCGTCTTATCAAGAAAAATAGGATACCCACTACAAAGGCAGCTACCCCTGCTAAAGCCCCTATTTGAATGATCTGAAGACCAGAATGAAACGGTAGTAAGCCAAGTCGATAACAAAGGACCGATATTGGAAACGCTAGTACTGATAGCATTCCTACCAATTTTATTAATTTACCCATCTCTGGCACCTATTATTGTTTGTTTATTTTAGTAGTTTTTTGATGAGGACAATCTAGCCAATCGGCCAGACAATTTCTCACTCACGTCAAATTTCAGCCCGTCGAGTAACTCGTCGGCTAGATCTGCACGATTGCAGACCAAGACCATATCGCATCCGGCGTTAATAGCACGTTGTGCACTAGTAACGATTGAAGATTCATTTTGATCATTCGCATCAATTGCACCCTGCATTGATAAATCATCACTAAAAACCACACCTTCAAATTCCAACTCTCTTCTCAAGATAGTCTCAATCCAGTATTTTGAATACGTTGGGATATCAGGATCACACTTGGAAAAAGCAACATGGGCGGTCATAACGCCCTCTATGTCGTTTACTAAAGTTTTATACGGGATTAGATCGTGCTGTCTGATCTCGTCAATACCCCTGTCATCTTGTGGTAAACAGTGATGTGAATCACCAGAAACTCCCCCATGTCCGGGGAAGTGTTTGGCGATGGCAACCATACCCATAGAATGCATACCATCGATGTAAGCGGCCAATAGCTCTGTAGCGACATCAGGATTTGAATGAAAGCTTCGATCTCCAATCACCTCACTTTCTTGAGAAGTCACATCAAACACTGGAGCAAAACTAAAATCGACCCCGACATCAAGCAACTCTCGAGCCATCAAAGCGCCTGACATGAAGGCTCTCATTGGAGCATTTTGCTTATCACTGTTCCATAAATCACCAAAACTCTGAGCCGCCGGCAGTATGGTAAAGCCTTCTTTAAAACGCTGTACTCTACCTCCCTCTTGATCAACCGCAACCAACAATTGAGGCTGCCTTAATGATTTTATTTCAGTAATCAGCGATGTCACTTGCACCGGATTCTGATAGTTTCGGGCAAATAAGATTACAGCACCTACCAATGGATGCTTTAGTCGTTTTCTATCTTCGTCCGTTAATGCTAAACCTTGAACATCAAGCATTACCGGACCAAGTGGCGTTCGTTTCATAGCTATTTCTAATTGATGATTTTTACTGTAGTGCCGACGGCAACCGAGTCAAATAGGGCAACAATATCTTGATTACGCATTTTCACGCACCCATGAGAACTTGGTATGCCCATGGTGTGTGAATCAGGAGCGCCGTGAATATAGATGTATCTTCTTTGAGTGTCCACGCTACCACCACGATTAAAGTCAATTTCATTTCCACACAACCAAAGAATTCTCGTAAGAATCCAATCACGTTTCGGGAATTTCTCGCTAAGCCTTTGATCGAATATTTCACCAGTTGGCCTTCTACCCACGAATACTGTATTCATGGGCAGACCAGCACCGATTTTTGCCCGAATTCGATGCGAACCCAGTGGGGTGCACTCGCTACCCATTCGCTGGCCGACCCCATTGGCAGCAGTGGCTATTTTGGTACTGTAAACTTCCTTACCTTGCCTGTCGTACCCAAACATCTGTTGCGTAGAAACAATAACTTTTATGTTCGATATCAACGTCATAAAAAAGGATCCAAATCGAATTCCCGAATATGATTTATGAGCGCATCACAACCTTGATCGACCAGACTAAATACTTCTTCAAAACCGGCATCACCGCCATAGTAGGGATCGGGTACATTAGTTTTATTATTAAGACCTTGATCATTGGCATAACGCAAAAACATTTCAACTTTAGCCTTAGCTTCGCTCGGAGCGTAATATTGAATCAACTCAAGATTGTCTGAGTCCATCGCCAAGATGTAATCAAATTCATCATGATCACGAATCGAAATTTTTCTAGCTCGAATAAACTCCATATCTATCCCTTTTTCGGCTGCTTTTTGTCGCGACCGAGCATCAGATTTCTCACCAACGTGATAAGCATGAGTACCAGCTGAGTCAATTTGGATATGAGCGCTTAAACCTTGCTGAACGACCTTGTGTTGCATAACCGCATGCGCTGTAGGTGATCGACAAATATTCCCCATACAAACGAAAAGTACTTTAATTAGCATATCCCCCAAATCCCTTATTTAAGTTGGCTTTCAAAATGACTTCTTACTGCATCAAGGTCTTCTTGAGTATCAACACCAATCCCAGTGTCATGCTCAACCACCTCGACCATAATTTTTTCGCCATTATCGAGAACTCTTAATTGCTCTAGTTTTTCGACTTGCTCAAGCTGACTCTCGTGCAGACTATGGTATCGTTTTAAAAAGCCCGAGCGATAGGCATAAATACCTATATGCCTGTAAACATCAGCAACACCTCCATCACGCGGGAACGGTATGGCTGATCGAGAAAAGTAAAGAGCTTCTCCCAACCTATTGAAAACCACTTTAACCGCATTGGGATTTTGAATTTCTTCTGGGCGCTGTATCTTTATGGCAGCCGTCGACATAACCGCTTTTGGTGTGCATGAGAGCTTGCTGGCAACTTGATCAATTAAATAGCCGGGTATAAGCGGCTCATCACCTTGCACGTTGACAACAATATCATCGTCTGCCAAATCAAGTTTAGCAACGACTTCAGCAATTCGATCACTGCCTGATTCATGATCTGGCCGAGTCATTACTACTTCACATTGGTATTTAGTAAGAGCATCAACAATTCGTTGATCATCAGTCGCTACCACAACTCTGTACGCTGATGATTCACTTGCTCGATCAACAACATGGGCGACCATTGGCTTTCCAGCAATATCTAAAACGGCTTTACCAGGCAAACGAGTGGACGCGTATCTTGCTGGTATTACGACGGTAAACTTCATTTGCTTTTACTTATTTCCTCGGCATTCAATTGTCTGGCTTCATGCTCAAGTAATACCGGGAATCCATCTCGAATCGGAAAAGCAAGTCGCGCTTGATAAGAAATGAGTTCTTGTTTCTCCTTGTTATACTCCAACCGGCCTTTAGTAATTGGGCATACTAAAGATTCTAATAGTTTCATGTTCATATCAGTCAATATTTACTTTTATCGATTGTTACTCTGTGTGCCAACGCTAAAAACAGTTCATCAAATTGCTTACTGAGTTTAGCATCTACCGGTAAATACCAGTGGTTCCTACCACTGAAATCCACGCACTTAACCGCATCTTTTTCAGTCATTAAAACCTGCTTATCGCCGAATTCAATGTCAGCTTGCTTAAATCTATGGTGATCAGCAAAGACCACCTCGTCAATATCGAAACCGAGCTCACGACATGTTCTAAAAAATCTCTCTGGATTACCGATGCCGGCCACCGCTATTGTCGGTTTCATTGGATCAAATCTGTCATTTATTTTGTTGGCTGCAGGATTAACTTTTACCGGTTCACTCGCGATCAACTTCATCGAAAAAATCGAATCTAAATCCTGCAGAGCGCCATTACTCACGATCAGATCCACGGTTTTTAGTCTTTTCTTTGATTCTCTGTACGGTCCTGCAGGGAATAAATTTTCGTTTAAACATTGGTCAGTAGCATTCACTACGCAGATCTCAATATCTCGTTCCAACGCAAGATGTTGCAAACCATCATCACTTAGGATTATGTCTACCTTAGGAAAGGAATGCAGTAGACTCTCAATGGACTCCTTACGATTTGAACCTATCACCAAGGGCACACCAGTTCTCTTTACAATGAGAGCTGGTTCATCACCACTGCAATCCACAGAACTTTCATCCCTCACTACATAGGGGTAGTGCTGCGCCTTGCTACCGTAACCACGACTTATCACCCCAGGATTGAAGCCACTATTTCGTAACAACTCTATCAAATAAACAGTCAAGGGTGTTTTGCCGGTTCCACCCACCGTAATATTTCCAACAACGATCACAGGAACTGAGGGTTTGAACTTCGTCAGCAGCCCGTGTCGGTATAATAAAGTCCGCAAACCAAATAAAATTGCATACAACCAAGAAAGAGGCAGCAAGGCGAGAGTCAGAAAATTAGGATGTTTCCAACTATTTTCAACCTGACTCTTGAAATTCATTATTAGGAGCATTTGAGCTTCAGTAATTCTACCTACCTGTTCCAGAAGAAAAAGCCCTTCTTAGTATTGCCCGTCTGGGCCCTGTGAAGTTCTGCGTAAACACCACCATTCTTCATCAATTTTTTGTGAGGGCCTTGCTCGACAATCTTGCCACGATCCAAAACAATAATATTATCAGCACTTTCTATAGTAGAAAGACGATGTGCGATCACCAAAGATGTCCTACCCTTCATCAATGTTTCCAGAGCATCCTGAACGTATCGCTCAGACTTGTTGTCTAGAGCGGATGTGGCCTCATCCAATATCAAGATTGGGGCGTTCTTGTAAATGGCTCTGGCTATAGCTACCCTTTGACGCTGCCCTCCCGATAAACGTAAGCCGCTCTCACCCACCATGGTGTCGAGACCGTCGGGCATTTCAGCTAAAAACTCGTCTACATGTGCCGCTTTTATCGCTGCCTGCAGTCGAGCTTCATCATATTGATCTAGCATCCCATACATAATGTTACGGCCAATCGTATCATCAAATAACGTCGTTTCTTGGCTCACCAACGCCACTTGAGAACGAAGATCTTTTAGACATAAGTCCTTAACATCGATACCGTCGATCGAAATTTTCCCCGACTGCGGTGAATAAAACCTTAGAATTAAGGAGGTAATAGTCGATTTACCGCTGCCCGACGGCCCGACTAGTGCAACTCGTTCACCTGGTTTAATATCAATGTTAATAGCTCTAAGAACTGGTTGATCATCATCCGAACGATACTTAAATGAGACGCTTTCAAACGATACCTGTCCATTGGTTGCTCTGAGCTGAACTGATCCAGAGTCAAGCTCAGGCACCTCGTCAATCATGGCAAAAACACTATCAGCCGCGGTGACCCCAACCTGAATCTTTTCATTTACTTTGGCCAAGCGCTTCAAGGGACTCATCAGCGCCAAGCAAGCCATGATGTAAGTTGAAAACTGAACAACGGATTCAGGCCCGGTTCTCAAATATTTCAGGAATATGTAAAGAATCAATGCGATGGCTGGCGCAACCAATAACATGGTTATTGGCACCAAAGCAGAGGAGACACGAGCGCGTTTCAAATTTTGTTTTAAATTGAATTCATTGGCTTTGGTAAAGTTCTCAATTTCTTGTAACTGACCGTTATAAACCTTAATTACTTTTTGACCCACCACCGCTTCTTTGACAGTATCACCAATACCACCCATAGAGCCCTGTATCTTTTTTGATGTTTTACGAAATCGTTTATTTGTGTAACCACCAACCAGTACAACTAATGGCACTACTAACATAAATATCAAAGTGAGGCGCCACTCCGACCAAAACAAAAAGGCAATCAGCCCCAGTGCCTTAAAGGACTCACGAAACATAATACTCAGCGTATCTGTGATGGCTACCGATGTAGTTTCAACATCATAGATGAGTTTAGATATGGTTTGGGCAGACGTGGTCTTATCGAAAAAGGTCGTTGGCAAACATATCATTTTTTTGAAAATATCCTGCCGCAAATTGAAAATCACCAAACGACCAGTTTTTGCCATCGAGTAGTTTCCAATAAAACCTGTTATCGCTCGCGCGGCCAACACCGCAATCAACATCAAGCCAGACCAGCGCACATACCAATCGTCACCGTTTAAAAAGCCGCTTTTTAATACCGAGTCAATCGCTTTGACAAACCCTGCCTCTATCGCTCCAGTCAGGATCAAAAAAAGAATGGAAACACCGAGTAAGACTTTGTGTTTGAGCATGTATGAAAGCAAGCGAAGTAGTGTTTTACGCGCGTCAGGCTCACTGAGTTTTATACGCCTTTCCTTCTGACCACCAGTCTCAACCACCTTATTCTTCTCAGTGGAGGTGTTGCTATTTTTCGAATCTTGGTTTCTTCTTGTCATGGCCATATTAATGCATAGCCTAATATAGGCGATATTCTTCAGGTCGTATTAGTACCCAAATATAGGTCATAACCTTAATTTTGAATTTGCTGTGTTGCAAACGTAAGATTATTCAACCCCAACTCCTGAGCCACGTCCATCACTTTAATAACGGATTCATGCGGGGTTTGTTGATCGGCTCGGATAATCAGCAGCAATTGCTGTTCCCCTTTGTAAGGTTCTAACGCCCGCTTAAGTGTGTCTCTCCTTGAGTTTATCAGCGCTTTTGCACTTTGATTATCAACAGCTAAAGCGTATTGTGAACTCGAACTAATTTGGACCTCTAGAGAGCGTGGAGCAGCAGCTGATTGATCACCATTCGATTCTGGCAAATTGATTCGCAACGAAGTTTCTTTGGTGAAAGTCGTAGAAATCATGAAAAAAATAAGCAGCAAAAAAACCACATCAATCAAGGGGGTTAGCTCAATGTTAGTTTCATCTTGATCTTGTTGGCTACCAAAATTCATTTTTAGCCTTCCTTTTGACTCTCTAGGAAAGCGAGAGCTTCTTCTTCAAGCGACACAGTCAACTCAACTATTTTTCCTCTAAAATGTCGATAAAACATGAGACAGGGAATGCCTACAGATAGGCCAGCGGCAGTTGTGATCAACGCTTCGGAAATACCACCCGATAACACCGTTGGGTCACCTACTCCATTTGCCGTGATTGCAGTAAACACTTTGATCATACCGATTACCGTACCCAGTAAGCCAATGAGTGGCGTAATCGAAGCAATAGTGCCAAGCGTATTCAAGTAGCGACCCAATCTATGCACTACGACTTTACCACTCTCTTCGAGTGACTCTCGCATTGCTTGCTCACCATGATGAACATTCTCCAAACCAGCAGCTAAGACTTGTCCTAATGGAGAGTGTTCTCGAACTTTCTGGACTCGCTCACGGGTAATTTTACCTGAGTTAGCCAAATCAATGATCTGACCTCGCAAGGTACTTGGGGCAACTTGCCTCTTTCGTAGCGCAATTAGTCTCTCGAATATAATAGCTAACGCCACTAGTGAACATAGTAAAATAATCCACATGAGCGGGCCACCCGCCCTGAACAGTTCAAACATTGATTACCCTTATTAGCGCCCATTGTCGCTTTATTTAATATTGCTACTTATTTTCACCCCAACAGCGATTTATGGGCTCAAATATTAGAATACCTTCATATTTATTTTGCGATCCCGAGTCTACCAATTTCGCTTTGAGAGGTATAGAGTTTTGCTCGGGCTATGAACATAAACCCAACTTAAGCTTGTACAATTTAGGGCCTCCAATGCCAAAATTTTTTTTGGCTATGTCTGTAACTAGAGACCTTGTAGCCATGTCGATCTACTGTAATCTCTATTGACCCTGATTCAATCGTTGAAAGAAATAAGATGTCTCTATCCTGATATCGCTGCTTTACCGAGGGGTGGGGGTGACGGTAGTGATTCAAGTAACCTGCCGCGACCAGTGCTAGATTTGGGTTCACTGCATCTATAAAATCATTTGTAGAGGAAGTTTTACTTCCTTGATGTGGAACAAGCATTATATCTGCCGATAAGTCTTGATCTGAACTTACTAGATATCTCTCCACTTGTTTCTCAATGTCACCAGTTACGATGATCGAAACTCCCTGATGGATAATTTTTAACACGCATGATTGGTTATTGCTTCCGAGCGGCGTGTGCTCGTCAGGACTGATCATTTTGAACTCAGTCAGGCCTTCTTGCCATACAGTTCCTGCAAGACAAAACCTAGCTTCAGGAAGTTTATCAACACGACTCGTTATTAAATTTGAAATTTCAAAGTGAGAAGCTAAATCTTCATACCCACCAATATGATCGTTGTCAGCATGACTAACGATCACCGTCGACAACTGCTTAGCTCTCAATGACTTTAAATAGGGTATCAGAACAGCTTCTGCAGTGGAAAAACCCGAGCGATACTTTGGGCCTGTATCGTAAACACTGATACCTTTTGAGGTCTGGATAACTAGCGATAAACCCTGACCTACGTCAAGTAACGTTACTTTTAGTGTTTCATCAGCACGCACTTGTTCCGTCGACTCCAACACAACAGAAGATAAAAATATGAGCAGAGTAAAATTAGCAAATCTGTACTTTTTGCTAGCAAAAGAAAGCCAAAACAAAACAAAAATTAGGCTAGAGAGCATCGATAATTTTGGTATCGACACATATGCAAACTGCATATCAGTCAAAACCGATAAATATTCAAATATTAAGTCGTAGCCTTTAGCTACACCATGTAAAGCCTCGGAGCTGAAACCAAAGCCAAAAACACCTAAACACAAGGTTAAAAATAGCGTCAAGGGGATCAAGACTACACTGAATAAGGGCACCGCAATTAGATTTATTGCGGGAGAAACGAGAGAAATATGACCAAACAAGCTAACCGATATGGGTATCATTCCAATCCACAATAATGGTTGTAGCGTTACAAGAGAAATCTTCGTAATGTGAAGATTACAGATCGCGATCACAAATACGGCTGAAAACGAAAGCCAAAACCCGGCATCCAGCAAGGCAAATGGATCAAAAATTATGATGACGCAAGCTGTTAACAAAAGGACCCTGAGCAAGCTCACTTCCTTATCATTCAGCCGCAGAATAGAGAACAAACATAGCATGATCAAAGCTCTTTGAGTTGATACGGCGAATCCGGCCATGGCACTGTATCCAACAGCAACCAGTAAAGACGGAAGCAAAATAAGCTTTGGCCTTGGGCACACTTCGTATAGCTTCGTGTAGAGTAAAGAGACGAAGTTAAAGATCCATTTAAAACAAAGCATCGAAATAGCAAATACCAGCCCTACGTGTAAACCTGAAATCGCAAATAGGTGACTCAGCCCTGCTTTTTGAAGAAGATCATGCTCTAACGATTTAAATCCAGATTTATCACCAAGCACCAAGGCTAAGATAGTGGCTCTGCCGGGGCTTTCATCTAAAGTCGACTCAATCTTTTGCTTTATCTTAGCTCTGTAACTCTGAAGCAGCGAATGATCACTTGAAACTAAAAAATTGCTCTCCTTAGTTTTTATGTAACCTTTTGCCACAACTTGGTGTCGAAAAAGATATTTTTCGTAGTCGAATGAGTTTGGACTCGCATAACCATGTGGGCGTTTGACGCTTACGGTAAAACGCCAACGCTGGCCTTGTGTAATATTAAAATCGCAACGATAACAGCTTAATAAAAGTCGCTCCCCCACTATCCTCTGCAGATCCTCATCGGTGAACTGTTGTCTGACGTTTACCAAAAATCGCACGTCGTTATTAATCTGCTTAGGCAACCCTAGTATGTCCGCTTCTATATGTATATTTTTTCGTTCCCACTGCCGAGGGAATTCGGCGCTTAAATGCAAGTTGAAACTCAGAGCCGTCAAGTAAAACCCCATTACCGGAGCCAACAAAACCCGAGTTCTGCGAAAGATCAGCATGATTACTAAAATCGAACACAGGCTCAAGTTCAGTGTTTTTATTGACTGCTGCTCACGTAAAAGCAGATGTATTGCCGAGCCTGAAAAAAACATCAACATGCAGGCAAAGGATCCAGTAAACAAACAAAGATGAATCCTGAGCCAGTTCTTTTTAAACCAGTTAAGGCCCTGATCCGCTTCGAACACATTCAATTTGGCTCTGTGAGCCTTGAAAATCGGAAATTCCATTGCACCGCAAAATCCTTTTGGGGTTGATCATGCGTTGTCACCAAACACCGATGGTGCCGCTATGTATCATCACATTAAGACAACGAGTTATTTTTAAAGGTCATCCTAGACTCTAGCTATGGACTATAAACCTTTCAAAAATTCAAAAAAAGAGGCTAAATTAAAATAGAACGCCAAAAATACTCAGATGCAATACTTCTCAACGCATTTTTGACCTTATTTGGTGCAAGACCTCACCCAGTTTTTCTAAACAAACACTATAATAGTGCAGTCTGGATAAACGCTCGGCTGAGTTGCAGTGAACCTAATTAATCCTCTAAAAAAATATCTTCCTACGCGGGAGGAGATAGCGCAGTATAGATACCTTCACATCTTCGGGGATGGTTTAAAACAGCCCGAAGTGTGGGCTTTTAAAAGACAAAGCGTTGCTAAAGGAATCGCGATCGGTATTTTCTGCGCCTTTCTGCCGATGCCGTTCGAAATGGTACCTGCGACCTTTCTTGCCGTCTTGATGGGTGGGAATTTGCCTTTTTCTATTGCTGGTGTGTGGATATCCAATCCGGTGACTTGGATACCGCTGTATACCCCGTGCTATCTTTTGGGAGCAAAAATTATACAACTCCAACCAATCGCACTGAGCGAAATAAGTTTATTGCAGGCGGGATCACATTACGTTGCTCTATGGCTAGGTTGTTTAATCGTTGGTGTCTCCTTGAGCATCACCGCTCATTTTTTAACCTCATTCCTATGGCGTTCACAAGTTCGACAACGCTGGAAGAATCGTAGAGGAGATAGAAAAAAAGCCGCAACTTTGAAAAGCCATAAAAAGCGATGATGACATTGCTGCTCAGCGATGACTTTAGGGTTGCAGAGATAAGGTCCCGAATTCAAGATTATAAGTTTGGTCCATTCTAGCGGCTAACTCATTATCATGGGTGACCATAACCAAGGCAGTACCAACTCGTTGATTCAGTTCCAGCATCATGGAGAAAACCGAGTCTGCAGTTTTTTCATCGAGGTTTCCAGTTGGCTCATCGGCAAGCACTACTTTTGGCTCAGTAACCAAGGCGCGAGCAATCGCTGCCCTCTGCCTCTCTCCACCGGACAGTTCAACCGGACGATGATCTAACCGGTCCTGCAATCCCATATCAATCAAAACTTTTGAGGCTTTTTCTCGGGATAGACGCGCGTCCTCTCCTCTGATCAATAGCGGCATCGCGACGTTGTCGACAGCGGTAAACTCTGGCAACAGGTGATGAAATTGATATACAAACCCTAAATATTCGTTGCGTATATCACCGCGTCTCTTGTCAGACAGACTCGTCAATTGCTGACCGTCAATCCAGATAGAACCGGAGGTCGGGAGATCGAGCCCACCAAGCAAATGAAGTAGTGTACTTTTACCAGACCCAGAGGCACCGATGATCGCAATCCGTTCACCAACTTTAACGTCAATACTGATGTCTTCTAGCACTGAAACATGATTCGGACCCTCTGTATAGGTTTTGCACAATTGTCGGCAATGCAGAATTCCAGCATTCATTCCAAGCTTCTCCAATTTACTCATACCGCAAGGCTTCTGCAGGCTGTGTTTTGGATGCCTGCCAAGAGGGATAAAGCGTTGCTAACATACTGATGGATATGGACACCACTACAACTGTCCATACGTCTGACCATCTGAGCTCTGCTGGGAAATCGGTAATTATGTACACATCGGCTGGGAACAATTGATAACCAATTAGACCCTCAACAAAATTGATAATAGTGGTAATGTTTAAAGCGGTAAGTACGCCAGCTATTGTTCCAATTAGCGTCCCTATCACACCAGACATTACGCCTTGCACAAAAAATATACCCATCACGCCTTTTGGCGACAAACCAAGAGTTCTCAAAATAGCAATATCAGCTCTCTTATCAGTCACCACCATCACTAGGGTTGATACGATATTGAACGCCGCTACCGCAACAACCAAGAAAAGAACGATAAAAGTCATCCTTCGTTCGACTTCCAAGGCTCGAAAAAAGCTTTTGTGCTGTCTTGTCCAGTTATCCACTAAATATCGGAAGTCGAGATCTGCAGCGATCTCTCCAGCAACTTGTCTTGCTTGATAGGGCTCTTCCATCGTTAACCGCAAACCTGAGACTTGTTCGCCAGTTTTGAATAATTTTGCAGCATCTTTTAGATGAATAAATGCCAGAGCACCGTCAAAATCATCCGGACCTATTCCACCGAAAATACCAGTCACAGAAAATCGTCGCAGTCGAGGCATCATTCCCGCTGGTGTACTCTGACTTCGTGGTGCGATCAATGTCACTTTGTCACCAAGTGATGCGCCAAGTTTATTGGCCAAGCCCTCACCGAGAATTACGTTGTATTGACCGGCTTGTAAACTTGCAAACTCACCTTCCCACATATTATCGGGAACAACGGACACGTTCCCCTCATAATCCGGAAGCACTCCTCTGACAAGGGCACCGGTGACTCGATTGCCCAGTGTGGAAAGACCTTGGGCATAGATATAGGGAGCAAAACCTTGGATATCACTTCTACTCGCAAGCTCGGGTGCAAGTTTCTTCCAATCAGTAAGCCAACCACCTTGAGCAGTAATTGTCACATGTGGCGTTACGTCTAATATCCTCCCACGTAGCTCATTGCCAAAGCCGTTCATAATTGACACGACTGTGATAATCACCCAAGCTCCCAAAGCGATCCCAATCATGGATATCGCAGAGATGAACGAGATAAATCCGTTCCGCCGTTTGGCACGCGAATAACGCGCACCAATCATCAAAGGGATATTAACCTTGGCCATTTTACTGCGAATAGATCAGTTTACTTCAGGGCGCATGTGCGGAAACAAGAGCACATCACGAATCGAGGGACTGTTAGTGAACAGCATCACCAATCGGTCAATCCCAATACCCTCACCAGCCGTGGGAGGCATGCCGTACTCTAAGGCTCTGATATAGTCCGCATCATACTCCATCGCTTCATCATCACCAGCGGCTTTATCCTCAACTTGCTTTTGAAATCTTTGGGCTTGGTCCTCAGGATCATTCAACTCAGAAAATCCGTTCGCAATCTCGCGCCCACCAATAAACAACTCAAATCGATCGGTAACAAAGTCATCGTGATCATTACGACGTGACAATGGTGAGACTTCCACCGGATATTGAGTGATAAATGTTGGCTCCATTAGCTTGTCTTCAACGGTTTTCTCGAAAATCTCAATTTGAACTTTGCCTAAACCGTAATTGTCATGGATAGGAACACCAAGTTTTTCAGCGTATGAAACCAGAGCATCGCGATTTTGCAGGTCTTCGGTAGTCAATGACTCATTGAAGTGCAGTATAGACTCAGCCACGGTCAATCGTTTGAATGGCTTGCTGAAATCGATTTCTTGCCCTTGGTATTCCACAACGCCACTGCCTTGAGTCACCTTGGCAGCAATGCCTTGGAACATCTCTTCAGTGATATCCATTAGATCATTGTGATCTGCGTAGGCAAGATAAAACTCGAGCATGGTAAACTCTGGGTTATGACGTGTGCTCAATCCCTCATTTCTAAAGTTGCGATTTACCTCGAATACACGTTCAAAACCACCCACCACCAGTCTTTTCAAGTAGAGCTCCGGGGCAATTCGCAAATACAAAGGCATATCCAAGGCGTTATGGTGAGTTGTAAACGGTTTTGCGGCCGCCCCACCCAATACTGGATGCATCATTGGTGTTTCAACTTCCAAAAACTCTCTTTCAATCAGAAAGTTACGAATATAGTTGACTATCAAAGAGCGAGTTTTGAAAACACTTCTGCTCTCTTCACTCATGATCAAGTCAACGTAACGCTGTCTGTAGGCCATTTCCTTGTCGGTGAGACCATGAAACTTCTCCGGCAAGGGTCTTAATGATTTAACCAGTAATTCGATTGAGCTTACTTTGATACTCAGCTCACCCTTGTTGGTTTTAAACAGCACGCCCTTAGCACCAACAATATCGCCAATATCCCACTTCTTAAACTCTTCGTTATAAAACCCTTCGGGTAAAGCATCGCGGGCTACGTAAATTTGTATTCTCTGGCCAGAGCGGTCTTGTAGATGGGCAAAGCTTGCTTTACCCATAATGCGCCTGCTCATCATGCGACCGGCAATAGCGACCTCGACGGCCCTAGTTTCAAGCTCTTCCTTCTCAAGCTCGCCATAGCTCGCTTGCAAGTCGGCGGCTAATTGATCAGGTTTAAACGTGTTTGGGTAGGCCTGAGTGGTTTCGCGCCATTTATCCAGCTTTTCGCGTCGTTGACGAATTAGCTCGTTTTCATCGACTTGAGCCTGTTCTTGATTGTGGTCTTGAGTTTGATCAGTCACGGTTGTTCACTTTTGTTTTACTTTTTGCAGGCCGAGTGTGGCTGCGTAAATTAATCTACAAGCCTTGCTTTAAGCTCGCTTCAATAAATTGGTTCAGATCACCATCAAGCACCGCTTGCGTATTGCCGGTTTCGACGCCTGTTCTCAAATCTTTGATTCGAGATTGGTCCAGTACGTAAGAGCGTATTTGCGAGCCCCAGCCGATATCAGACTTTTCGTCCTCCTGCGCTTGTTGCTCTGCACGTCGCTTTTGCATCTCGTGCTCGTACAGCCTCGCTTTGAGCATAGACATAGCGGCATCTTTATTTCGATGCTGAGATCTGTCGCTTTGGCATTGTACGACAATGCCTGTAGGTTCATGTGTG
>JAKVBA010000064.1:7871-16010 GCA_022447525.1 Gammaproteobacteria bacterium | reverse complement strand
AAGTTCTTACCTTTGGTTTTGGCGTTGGCCTGACTTTTGGTTTTGGCGCCGGTCTGACCTTTGGTTTTGGCGCCGGTCTGACTTTTGGTTTTGGCGCGGGCCTGACGTTCGGTTTCGGCGCCGGTCTGACTTTTGGTTTCGGTGTAGGACTTACAATTGGTCTTTTGAAGGGAGTTACCCCTTTTTTATTTGCGTATATCCGGTTCGAATATCTAGAGCCATTGTTTCCAGGGTTATATCCAGAACCACCGTTTCCAGGATTAAATCCTGAACCACCATTCCCCGGGTTAAATCCAGACCCGCCATTTCCTGGATGGTAGCCCCAACCCCCATTGCCAGGGTGGTAACCCCAGCCGCCATTTCCTGGCCGATGACCCCAACCACCACGTCCTGGACGATGGCCCCAGCCGCCATGATGGTGATGATAATGGGGTCTGTGACGATGTGACCACCACCATCCTCTTGAATACCAGGAGAAAGGTGAACCAAAATTTAAGTTAAATCCAACAGACCAACCGTACCAAGGACTGTAGCTCACA
Source organism: Gammaproteobacteria bacterium (assembly GCA_022447525.1). Taxonomy (GTDB): domain Bacteria; phylum Pseudomonadota; class Gammaproteobacteria; order Arenicellales; family Arenicellaceae; genus Arenicella. The sequence goes on along the minus strand of JAKVBA010000064.1, from coordinate 15,471 downwards.
GAGTAGCCGTAGGTTGCTGGTCGACTAAAATAGTAGCCGCGATACCAGCTGCTGTGGTTGTATCCGGTACCATAGACTAATGTAAAGCCGTCAAAGTATCCGCCCAAATATCCTTGTGTATACCCTGTAACAATGGTTCTGGGCCTCACATCATAGATGTAAACGAATTTAGTGTTGTAGTGTGGATTCGTTGGCGGCAGAGATTCTACCCCGTTAGGTCTTACTTCAGACGCGACCCAAGGCCCATTTGGCGACGAGGAGCGGTACCAAACGCCGTCCTCGCAAAGAAAATACTCTTTGTCTGTTTTGAAAACACTCTGATTTGTATTAACCGCATAACTAAGGTCTGTATTCTCTACTTTCTTAAATTCTGCGTCGCCGTAGTACTCTGCATCAGCTGTTGCTGTTTCTCTATTAATCTCTGCAGTTTGTGGAATTTGAGCATCATGAATAGCATCAATGGCTTGATTGGTTCCAGCTACACTAATTAGTACATTCCCTTTCGCGGAATTTTCTGGTATCTGCGAGAATCCGCTGGGTAATTCATCTGCCTTTACAGATTTCCAGTCTCCAGCAGTATCTTTGGTTGTAAACCAACGACCTGAGATTAAGACAAAATACGATTGCGTTGAGACATCAAGAAATAAATCAGAATCAGTATTGCTGACGTATAGTAAATCCGTGCCATCGATATTACTAAACGACATTTTTCCGTCAGTAACTAGCAGTTCACTTGTTTTTGTCGTGACAATGATTTGAGGAATAATAGTATCAGACTCTTCTATTTCATCTTCTTGATTGTCATCATTCTCAACGAGCTGCTTCTGAACTTCCACTAGCATTTTTGGCGTCTTATCGAGCTTGGTCCAGTTGTCGGAAGGCAAATTTTTGCCGGCAAACCAATACTTACCCGTCCAAATATAGTAAGTCTTATTCGCTTCTATGTAGAACAATGACGCAGAAGTATTCATTATTTGACTCAAACCGCTGCTTATCTCTTTAGGGGACGGTTCACCATCTATTTGTATGAGTACGCTAGGCGAGTCTTTTAGAATTATAGTTGGTGCCTGGTAACTCAATTCATCGTTGTGTTTGAGTTTGACTTCATCCATGGTCGCGATAAGTTGATCGAGCGGCATCCAATAGTCTGATTCAGCAAATTCTTTTTCGATAAGGTCAACGATTGCCTGATTATTGGGTGCGTCTGAACTTTCAGGTAATTTCACGTCAGTAATGTCGAGCTTGTCAATGTGTGCAACGCGATTAGCTTTGTCGACCTGCAGCTTTCCAACAGACCAAAGAACACCGTATGAAGTCTTGTCTTTGCTTTTGTTACTTACTGAAAACGCTGACCTGCTCGTGACCGAGTTAAAATCCAGAGATTCGACTTGTGGCTGATAGATTGATATCGAGTTATCGGAGTCACTAACAACAAGAGGCCATTCAAGCTCGTTGCCCAATGCATTATTGATAAAGAACGAGGAAATGAGATATAGAATGACTAGGATCTCTTTGCGTTTCATGTATGCCTCCACATCTTTTGGTTTATTTTTGATTTATGCGCTATTTTGTCAGCGATGGTGACGCTCAGAGGCCACGAATTAACCAGCGAGCGCTTCACCTTGCTTGTTTTGGCTCACACCATCATACCCCTAAATGACGCCTAGTTGATATTCAAGTGTAAAAGTTTAGATCACATCCTGCATTTAGGATTCGGAGCAGGTAGGCATAAATACCTCATCTGTCATTGAAATTTGACGATACTCCGAGATAAGCAAATAAGAAATAGCCCAGAGTCACATCACATGAATTGAGTTAGGATGTTGACTGACCTGGTTGATACAGTATTAATGCGTGACTTACTTGTTATGCTGTTTATTGCTCGTCTAAACAAGCCTACCTCTAAATCACAGGTTGAGCGAGATCGACCCATCGCGGTGAGATATTATTCATCATGAATACCTTTTTGAGCTTTACAGCCAATAATTTCTGAGTTGGTCGTCGACAAGTAGAACAGGATGGGGGGCTACATCATTCGCGGCCAAAAAAACTGACAATTCCGTGCTTCTCGACAATTTTTACTCTGACCCCAAATTAGGGGGCGATGGTCAGAAGCCGATGAGTTTATCTATGCCGTATACGAGTAAACCCAGACAGGTAGACCAGAGAGCGCATGCAAAAAAGTTATTTACAGTAAATTTGATCCTGCTCATTCCACTGACACCAACAAGCAGTGGTACAAGGCTTCGAATGGGCGTCAAAAAGCGGCCTACGAATATCGCCGACACTCCATATTTCAAGATATTTTGTTCGGCTTTTTTAAACACGCTGGCCCGTTTGATCACAAAATTAGTGCGGTCAAATTTTGGCCCTAAGAACCGACCAATATAGTAACCGTAATGATCGCTGAGACACGCTCCGCAAAAAGCCAGCATTACCATTTGTTGTATCGATGCCAGTTGCTCAATGTATAAAACCGTGCACACCGAAAGCAATATCGCACCAGAGATGAATAATCCGATACCAACAAACGCTTCAAGAAAAGCGAGGAACGGCACCATAAAGAGTGCGTATTGGTGATGCTCACGCAACCATAGAGTGATGTAATGTTCGATGGCGATTCCTTTTAGGTTATTAGTGATTTAACGTTTAGAAAGCTTGTTATCATTCCTGATACTCCGACGGACATAGCATAGCTTGAAGAAAACAGCGGCGGTGACACATAATTCACATTCTCTTTTCCAGCAGATCAGCCTAGCGAGGGGTCATTAATTTTGGTTTTTGATATTTTGCTAGCGACAGTGGATCGACAATTCATTGCCCAAATTAGTAGTTCCCTATTCGTTAGCTCTGCAGTGACATTTGCTATCCATAACGATGCGTAGTGTGTAAATATGGCAATGAAGTATGTTTAATAGCTTTTCTTTAGAGCTATTTTAACCAGCAGGGCCTATCGATTTTAGTCACGGTTTGAGCAGTAATCTTAGTCGTCCAATCGCTAAAGGCGCTTGGGACTTAGCCGTTTTGAGACACGTCCCAAGCAAACTTTTGATTAATTTGATTCGACCTTAGTTAGACGTTTTACTAGTTCACCTAAAGTGTTATCGGTAGCCAGTTGAATGTCTGGAATCACAGGGCCGGGTTTTTTATCTCCAGATGGTCGAATAATATGAGCTTTGGGGAAACCGACCTTGGTGCCAGTATTTGGAAGCACAAAGGATTCCATGGACGCGAAGGTAGTGGCGAAATCGGTGGTCGTTTGGCCAACCACAGTGCCAAAACCATAATCTTGAGTTATCGCGGCAACCGAGGCGGCATTGGAATAGCTGTGGCGATCTATTAGTACGTATACATCGCCCTGAAATCGCTGCCCTTTGCGCGGTTCGTGCTCTTCTAGATTGAACTCAAAAACTGTTCCAAAAGGGTGCTTCTCGTATGCACCCGCGAGTTGAGCAGAGGCTGAGTCAACTTCAGACGCAGTAGACTCGATTCGCTGACGATTTGATTCTTTTGCCTCAAAACTGGAGCGCACCATAAAGTGCGATGCAAATTTAAATGGTTTATCGGCATACCAGGCGATCATCGCATCACTAAATGAATTAGTGCCACCTGGATTTTTGCGCACGTCGATGACTAATTGCGTCACCTCGTTTTTCAAAAAGGATTCAAAGGCCTTATCGATAAAGCTAGTAAATTGGGTAGCGTTCCACAAGTCAGCCTGGTCCTCAGCGTTGTAGAATGGTCCAGGTTTTAGATAGCCGATTTTATTGGCGAGGAGTTTATAGTCTCTGAGCGGCTCAGTTTCTTTATTGCTCTCATTCGCTTGCTGCTCAACTTTGAGTTGTAATTCTTCACGAGAAATTGGATTTACTTTGAGTTCAAATTCCTTGCCATTCTTTTCAATTCGTAAAGTATAGGTGTCTGAAGGTTTGGAATCTCGCTGATCTAGTAGCCATAGATATTGCGGTAGTTTGTACTCCAGTAGTGAGCTAGCAATTTCCTTAGTATCAGCTGACAGATAACGCCATATTTCGTCAAAAATAGCCTCAACAGGAATATCGTTAATATGAGTAATTTGATCTTCTTTAGTGAGGTTTTTCCCCGAGTAATCCTCTGCAATCCACCATTTATTATTGTCGATCCGAACATAGACCGGAAAAGCCTTACCACCTTGATCTCGATATTTTGAGAACTCCTCATCAAGAAAACTGAGGCTGGCATGTGCAATGCGTCCGTATGCAATAAACTCCTGAAATAACATTTTGACTTTAAATGCAGTAAGGTCGCCATCCAGTTGAACTAGAATTTCATCGTACTTATTTTGGTATTCAATTTTGGTGCGGTTTACGAAGAGATTGGCATGCGCTGTTTGTAAGGTTTTAAACAGCGTCTCAAAATCTTCGCGAGCATCGGAGCTAGGCACAAGTTGAGATTGACTTGGATTGGAATGAGCCGAGCCGAGAAGGCCAAAGATAAAGAAAAAAGAGATTAGTAGTTTCATTGTTGCTAAGAATAATGATTTTTGGATTAAGAATGCGGTAAATTTGTCACATCATTGATAGCAAAGTCGTGACAACCACTTCTTTTTTATCTGACGAAATCCTGACTTAGCTCAAAATTATGACTAATAATCTTGAAACCGACTCGAATGAATTTCAATTTGGTGATTGGGAGTTCAATGTCGACGACAACTCGATAAAGAATTTACAAAGTCACCATGTAGAGCGCTTAGAGCCAAAGGTTGGTGACTTATTGAGGGTCCTTTTAAATGCTAACCACGAAGTGGTTTCCAAGAAAACTTTGATGGCCGAACTTTGGCCGACCGTCGTGGTTGGTGACGACACTCTGGCAAAAACCGTATCACGGTTGAGATCAGCGCTAGGCGAAAAAGCATCTTGCGCCGATCTTATCGAAACCATTCCAAAGCGCGGTTATCGCCTTAAGAAGTCGCGGCCTGCCAGTACTAAAGGCAGAGACACATTTGTGGAAAATCAACAAAGAGTCGTAAATATTCGATGGGCCCTGACTTTTATTGGCGTTGTGGGATCGACCTTTGCACTCTGGTTTTGGGGGCTTGCAGTTCACAACAGTGACCAGCTCGAGGAAAAACTCAATCGAGCTGATAGTCTGTACATGAAGTTTGATGAGCAGAGTAATGAGGCAGCATTGGCATTATATGAAGACATATTAGAAACCGAGCAAGCCAATACTCATGCGCAGGCTGGCGTAGTTAATGCAATGGTTCAAAGGGTGGTTCGATGGCCGGAGAGCGAGCCAGAACAGGGTTCTAACGGGCCATCGATAAGATCGGCTTTAGCCTCTGGTCAGCTAAGTACACCAGAGGCAAAATTAATGTTGGAGCGTGCCCGTCTAATGGCAGAGAGGGCGGTGAGAGAATCACCCAAGAGTACGCAAGCACTCAAAGCTCTGGGGTTCGTGTACTCTGCCGAGGGCAAACTTGATAGAGCAATAGAGCAATACCAGCGTGCTATTTCGGTAGACGGTGGAGAATGGCGCTCAATGATCAATTTAGGAGAGTTGTTTAATCTTACTAAACAGCCAGAGGCAGCATTAAAGATGTTCACCCGAGCTTACTTTGCCATGCAATCCAATTACGCCAAAGAGGCTCAGTATATAGGCCCTTGGCAGCCTTCACTTGGAGTGGTTATCGCACAAATGCATCAACAACTGGGCGACCAGGAAAATGCGCTGTCTTGGGCTGAAAAGGTTTTAGAGTTAGAGCCCTTCGAAAGAAATGCATCAAGTATTTATCTAAATGCAGCTGTGGCGATGGGTAAGGTTGAACGAGTAACACTATTTTGCGAGTCATACGCCACCAAACTCGATTTGCCAAGGGTTTGTAAAGAACTATTGCAGTAAAGAACTAGTGAAGCTGACCAATGGCGCAGGTATAGGGTCGACGCCGCGGCTTTAGGAGTAGTGACTACTCAATGCACATCCAACTGTTCAAATTGAGTAAATAATGCGTCCTGATCTTTGGTGGACAAGTGCGAAAGGTAGCGATCAAAATACAGGAATTGTTTTACTAGCATTGTGAACGCATGGGGAAATCTCAAGCCATGTTTGCGTGCAACCTGCCCAAACTCGATCATGCTTGCTGATAGCTCCTCCTCCAAAGCTAAATGATCCTTATATTTGACTTGCTCGAACCTCTTTAGCTTGATCATCAGCGTCTCAATATCTTCTATCAAGTATTGGGTTTCGACTTTTTTGTTAGTCATGTTCAGCGCTAACATTGCTTCAGCTACTCCCTGCGCTTCTCCAAGTAGTACGTTTTGCTGTAACGCTATGATGGCGCGCCATTGTGCTGAAGGAATGGACGCGACCATACCGAAGTCAATTAAACCGGTGGTGCCGTCATCAAGAAGCATGATATTACCTGCATGCAAATCAGCATGGAAGAAATCACACTCCAATAAACCTTGCATCCATATCGATAAGCTACGCGACAGGCACTGATTTAATCTAGGGTCGCCATTGTTTAAACGTAATAATCGGTTTAGGTTTTCACCATCGAGCCGCTGCATAGTTAACACACGAGCGGTACAAAGCTGAGTAATCGGCATTGGTACAACAACATCTTTAATGCCTTGTTGTTTTAAATAGTCGGCATAAGTAATCAGGTTTTGTGACTCTTTGTGAAAATCACACTCATCAATCATGTATCTATAGACCTCACTTACAAAGCCCGTAAGTGACTCTGTGCTTAAGCCTGGTGTAAGCCACTCGCACAGCCGACTAAAAATGAAGACGAAGTTGAGATCTGTTTTTATTATTGTTTCAACATCGGGCTTTTGTACTTTAATTACTACTTGCTCGCCACTTTTTAATTTTGCGCAATGTACCTGAGCTATTGATGCAGTGGCTAACGGAGTGGTATCGATGGAGCTAAAATGGTCACGCCAGTTTTTACCCAATTCCCTGTTTAAGATTGCACCGATCTGATTAAACGACAGCGATGGTGCTTGATCCAGACACTGCTCGAATTCACGAACATAGTCAGCTGGGAAAAGTGTTGGCGAGCTAGCGATAAACTGACCCAGTTTTATGTAAGTAACGCCAAGGGTTTCAAATAGCTCTCTTGTTTCTTTGGCACTTGGCAGGCGACGCTTTGCAAACCAACTTAACAATTTGGGTGAGCTTATCAGGCTGGTTTGTGCCAGCCGCCGGCTGCTCAACAGCCCCAATTGAAGTGTTTGGCTGGTTTTTCTTAAATAGTTTGGGAGTATATTTAACATCGATCTTACTGCCAGCGTTTCGAATGACAATTGTGGTGGGTGCTACGAAATCTTAAGCTCGAATTATAAAGTGTTTGTGTGAACCAAAAAATAGCAGCCATGCCAATAGGCAAGACTCGGTAACTCTAACTCAGTAAAGCCTAAGGATCGTGAATGAAATTAATACACCTTTTTTCGAAGGCTCCCAACGAAATTCAAGTCGCGATTGGTGGTCATGTGTTATAAGGTAAATCTGACGTAAGAGGGACACTTTGGAGCAAGTGCACCCGGTAGTTTAAAAGTATTAGTTTACGGAGCAAGCTTTGGAATCCAAAATTGTAGATTTGCTAGTAGAGCGGCGC
>JAKVBA010000064.1:0-7861 GCA_022447525.1 Gammaproteobacteria bacterium | reverse complement strand
TTGTTGAGTCTACTTTTGACTCTTGCGCTCGTCATTGGTGGCAGTAGGTTATACTTCGAGTCGGATTATAAAATCTTCTTTAAATCAGATAATCCACAGCTTGTTACTCATGAGCTAATTGAGGAGACATACACAAAATCAGATGCACTGATTCTGATGTTGGGCGCGGCACAGGGAGACGTTTTTAATCAGCAGGCATTGTCGGCTATTTTCGAGATCACTGAACAAGGCTGGCAAGCGCCTTATGTAATGAGAGTGGATTCTCTCACTAACTTCCAGCACACCTCGGCTGATGGCGATGATTTGCGTGTAGCTGATTTGCTCTATGATCCAGCTGAACTGACGCCCTCGAAAATTGAGCGAATCAAGCAAATCTCTTTGCGCGAGCCAGCGGTGGTCAATCGATACGTATCCAAGACGGGCTCGGCAGCGATGATTGTGATGACCATGGAGTTGCCACCTGATGTCGATCGATCTGCTGATTTTGAAATTCAGTCCCAACAAAGAATAGCCAAGGACGCATCTCATCCAGAGGTTGTAAAGTGGGGTCGAGATTTGGTCGCTGAGTTGACGCAAGACTACCCTGATTTGAAGTTTCATCTCACGGGCTCTTCGGTAATCAATAATAGTTTTAATGAAATGTCCGCGCAGGATATGTCAACGCTGATTCCAATTATGTATTTGGTAATTATAGTTGGACTAGCCATATTTTTACGTTCCCCAGGTTCGCTTGTGGGTACTTTGGTGGTAATTGCATTGTCGAGTATCGCGGCCATGGGCGCAGCTGGCTGGATGGGTTTGGCCATCAACACAGTAAACGCAACCGCGCCAATGATTATTCTTACTATTGCAGTCTGTGACTGTGTTCACTTGTTAATGATTCATGTTAGAGCATTGGGGCAGGGCTTAAGGCCGACAGAGGCGATGCGAGAAAGCCTACGATTGAACTTTCAGCCTATTATGCTCACCAGCGTTACCACTGCGGTAGGCTTTTTGACGTTAAACTTTTCTAGTTCGCCACCATTTGCAGGTCTGGGAAACATTACGGCCGTAGGGGTTATGTGGGCAATGGTGCTCACTTTTACCTTGCTTCCAACGCTGACCATTTGGTTGGTTCGCAAACGCAGAGTTGTGGAACAAAAGAGCGGCTTGATAGATCGCTATGCTCGATTTGTGGTAAGGAAGCGAGTCCCTATATTTTGGGCAACGGCGATAGTGGCGTTAGCGTTAGTCTCTCTTGCACCAAGTAATTATATTGATGACGACCCTATTGGTTATTTTGCTGAGGGTGTGCCATACCGCGATGCATCAGAATTTGCTATCGACCGAGGTTTTGGCGTTAATGACCTGAGTTTTTCTTTAAATTGTGGTGAACCCGGGTGCGTCAACAGCAGGGTATACCTCAGTGCGCTGGAACAGTTTGAGACGTTTTTGTTGGAACAACCCGGCGTCATTCATGTTGCCACTTACGCAGAGGTACTGCGCCGTTTGAACAAGAGCATGAATCGCGATGACGATATGTTTTTGCGCTTGCCCGCAAATGATGAGCTTGCTGCACAGTACAATCTGTTATACGAGATGTCGTTGCCATTTGGTTTAGATTTAAACAACCAGGTGAATATCGATAAATCATCTACGCGGGTCTTGATTAGTGCCGAGCAGATGATTACGAGTGATTTGATCGAGCTCGAACAAAGAGCCACTAGTTGGTTGCGAGAAAATCACCCCGACCTTGCCTCACCTGGTTCAAGCGTCAGTGTTATGTTCGCCCATATTGGTGTCAATAATACGCGCGCTATGTTTATTGGTGGGGTTATAGCCGTATTGGGTATCACCTTAACGATCCTGCTGGCGTTGCGGTCATTTCGCTACGCATTTATAAGTATCATCCCCAATACGATTCCGGCTCTGATGGCTTTTGGTATTTGGAGCGTTGTTTTCGGGTTTGTGAATCTAGCGGCTGCCGCGGTATTTAGTATCTCGCTTGGCATTGTGGTGGATGATACGGTGCACTTCATTAGCAAGTATCGGCGTGCAAGAGAGGTGAAACGACTCTCACCTGAAGACTCAATCTATTACGCATTTGATAACGTTGGCTCTGCCTTGATCGTTACGACCATCGTCTTAACAATTGGTTTTGGCTTGTTAACGCTTTCGGATTTTGGTTTAAATTCAACGGCTGGAATGTTGACGGCGATAACCGTAACACTGGCACTGGTGTTTGATTTTTTAATCTTACCGCCAATATTAATGTTCTTAGATCGTGACGATTCTGCCGTCGCGTAAACAAGTTAAACACTCACAAGGAGTCCTCTTTTATGTTGTTTTTTGCTCGGTTTTCATTTGTGCTTTTGAGCCTGCTTACAGTTGTTGCTGCCGCAGATCAAACTCCCGCCGATAAAGGTCTGAAGATAGCGCGTGAAATAAAGTTGCGTGACCTAGGCTGGGGCGATTCCCAAACTGATATGACGATGACCTTGCGTGATCGAAAAGGTCGTGAAGTGGTAAGACAGATGCGCACTAAGTCGCTCGAAGTCGAGGGTGATGGGGATAAAGGTTTGACTGTATTTGACACGCCATTAGACGTGAAAGGAACCGCATTTCTATCTTTCTCCCACATTGTTGGAGACGATGATCAGTGGTTGTTTTTACCTGCCTTGAAGCGTGTTAAGAGGATAGCATCACGCAATAAATCTGGCCCATTTTTGGGTAGCGAATTTGCTTTTGAAGATCTGTCTTCGTTTGAAGTAGAAAAGAATACATACACTTTTTTACGCGATGAAGCCTGCGGAGAGCTCAATTGTTTCGTTGTTGAAATGGATCCCGTTGACAAGTTCTCTGGGTATGCGCGGTTGGTAGCTTGGATTGATCAAGATCATTATCGTGTACATAAAATTGAATTTTATGATCGTCGAAATACTCATCTCAAAACGCTGACTATAGAAGGCTATCAACTCTACAAAGATAAGTTTTGGCGTGCAGACAAGCAGGTAATGCTGAATCACAAAAATGGTAAAAGTACCGATATTGAAATAAAAAATATTCGGTTTGATACCGGCTTGAGTGACGTTGATTTCAATGAGAAAAAACTTGCACGTGCCCGCTAGGTTTTCGATGTCTTTATTGCTCGTTCTGGCTGCATCGCAGGCGACGGCCAATACCTTCTCATGGGATGGAAGCATTGAGTTAGAGCAGCGTTATTTCTTTGATACTCAAAGCGATTCGTTCAACAACGAGCGAGGGCAAACCTCTGCCAAACTCGAATTAGAGGTTTTTCGAGATTGGAATGAAGGCAAAGACACATTCGTATTGGAGCCCATGGTGAGAGTAGACTCGCAAGATGATGAGCGCAGTCATGCTGATTTACGCCAATTCATATGGTCACATTTAGAGGACGATTGGGAGCTCTCTGCTGGGCTTGGTCGGGTATTCTGGGGTGTGACGGAATCACAACACTTGGTAGATGTCGTCAATCAGACAGATTTGGTGGAAAATATTGACGGCGAAGATAAGCTCGGCCAACCGATGGTGCGCTTTCAATATTTTCACGACTTGGGCACCATTGACGCTTATATTTTACCGTTGTTTCGACCGCGTACTTTCCCCAGTATTAAAAGCCGCCTGAGTAGTGATCTTGGAGTGGCTGCAAACAATGAGGTCTATGAATCCTCGCAGGCGGATAATCACATCGACTTCGCTTTGCGCTATAGTCAAACACTGGGTGTATTCGATTTAGGGTTCTCGATTTTCGACGGGACTTCCAGAGATCCGGATTTGTTTCGCTTGCTCGATCCTGCGAGCGCTACTACGACACCTTTCTACCCGCAGATCACTCAATATGGCGCTGATATACAGGTGACTACCGGTGCATGGTTGTTAAAGTTTGAGGGGGTTGAACGTGATTTTGATGACTCTTTTTACGACGATTATTCTGCGATCACGTTGGGCGCAGAGTACACCTTAGTTGGGTTGCTAGGTTCGACCTACGATTTGGGTATGCTGGCAGAGTATTCTCGGGATGATCGAGGTGAGTTAGCTACTGCCCCATTCCAAAACGATTTGTTTTTAGGTGCCCGTTTAGCACTAAACGACATCAACAGTTCAGAAGTTTTATTTGGGTTGGTTCGAGACTTGGATGACTCTAAAAGTAATTCAGTGTTTCTTGAAGGAAGCACTCGAATAGCGGATTCTGTTACCGCGAATATAGAACTACGCTACTTTGAGTCAGTAAATCCAAGCGATGTGCTTTACGGGTTTCGAGACGATAGCTTTATCCAATTGGGGCTACAGTATTTTTTTGATTAACTCTGAGATTCTCTGAGCATAGCTTTTGCTCTGCAAGCACTTGTTAGCGATGCTGTAACAAGTGCTGAATAAGAACTTAGAATCGTTAACTAAACTTGGCTTGACTTAACTTGGCTTGACTGATTGATTTTTTGGCGCTATCCCCATGGTAACGGCGCCTGGTCCAAAAATAACGCCAGCGGCTAAATTCATCACGCCAGTTAGTATCGTTACCTTATGCTTTTGCGCAACGTCTAAAAGATTTTGGTAACTTGTGAAACGCTCAAGATCATTGAGGTCACCGGCATAGCTAATATTGATAATTGGGGCATAAAGGCCTTCTGGGATTCTCTCTGCTGCGTAATCGAGCATGGCGTTAACCGAATTATCAATACCTCGTTTCATGGCTACGGGTTCAGTGACATGGTCATAAGAAATTTTAACGACTGGGTTCAAGCCGATTGTTTTACCAAAAAAAGCCGCTGGGAAGCTCATCGATTTAATCCCTTTTTCTTGCGCTCTTGCTCGTGAGTACAAAATATCGGTAACGCAGGCATAGCAATGCACGGCACGGGTAAACATATTTATTATTTTTAAGAAATCATTGTAGCTTTTGCCTTTGTTAAGAATCATGTCGGCGTAAATAGCAATCAAACCGCAACCAGAAATAGTCGAGCCGGTATTGATACAGTTCATATGGAACGAATGCTCGATACCAAGTCCATTTCTAACTTCACGGGCTTTTTTTGCAATGCCTTTGGCTGCCATTTGAAAGTTATCAAACGTCGGGCTTATTTGTTTGGAAATCGTTTGGCAGAACGCATAGTCATACTTCGGTGCCACTGTTTCGGTGATCAGTTTAGTGATTTGGTTTGCAGAGGGTGGAGACGAGACAATGCTCGATTTTACTTTGAGTTGACCGCTTGTATAAAAATCAACGAGTGTTTGTTCATCAAACGTATCAGGCACTAATTCTCCATCAATCTCCACAGACACAGGCATAACCTCGAAAGGTCGCCTTTCGATAAAGGAACTAGGAACAGCAGCAACGGAGTCTATAACAATGGCGTACTTCAATTTTTCTCACCGGTAAATTTTCTAATTATTCTTAAGGTGGAGTCTAAAGCATGGTCTGTTATGCGCTTGTGGTTACCTACTAAAATATAATCAACGTAATGTTTAGGTAATGACTAAACGCGCTTTAGTCCTGGTAACAAGCGTTTACAAATGAAGCTATTTTTGCGTGGCACAATGGGTTCTAGTAGAGCAATGCTTCGTGTTAGGTTTACCCCGCCCCCATCAGTCCGAGGCGAAAGCTCAGTGTCAACTAATTTGCCACACAATCCAAGCAGCTTTATCGACACTCGAATAGCACAATGAAGCATTATTAATACAAGTCTCATGTAGGTAACTTGAGTTTGGGTAAACTGGCAGCGGTGAGCTAAATTTGGCCGATAGCCCCGGTTCAAGAACAGTTTTGCAGTCTTGAGGCCAAAGATGGATTATTATTGACGGGTTTATTAAGGCAATTCGGGTGGGGTTTTGCTCTGAATATTGAACAAAAAGCTGTGTACCTAGATCGTTGGGACACAACAGTAACGACGTAAAATTTTAGTTTTGGGAGCTGAATTTTACGTCTGGGGTTAGAAACATGTTTTATAAAAATTCCTCTAGATTGAGATTCAAATTTGGAGTTGACCTTGCTAGAGACAATGTGATCTGGGTTTCTGGCAGTGGCAGGAGCGGTACCAGCTGGCTAGCAAATAGCATCAACTACAACAATGATTATAGGTATATTTTCGAACCGTTGAACCCTAATTTTCTCGTACAAGATCAGTCTAAAATAGAATGGGCTCCCCATCAACATCAGCAACATACTCTGCTTGAATCGATCATACAGGGAAAAATATCAAATAATTGGGTTAACTCGCGAAATCGACAGTCTTTTGCCAGAGGGAGGTTAATTAAGTCCATAAGATCAAATTTGATGATCCCTTGGATCAATAAGAATTTTCCTAATGTCAGGGTAGTGATCATTACTAGAAATCCCCTTGCTATCGCGGCTTCGAGAAAGGGCTTACAGAGCAAGACAGCAGGAAATTGGATTTGGGAGCCAAGTTTAAGGATCTTGTTAGAACAGCGACCGCTGAAAAAGCTTCTTGATACGCGTAAATATAAGAAACTTTATGATCAAGTTGACGGTGGCATTGTTCGAGAAACGATTGCAGAATGGGTGATATCCAATTTAGTGGCTTTGAAACAATGTGACCCCAACCTGCACTTGCGTATACATTATGAAAGTCTAGTGGAGCGAGACAGCGGAACAATCTCAGGGCTCTGCGACTATGTCAGAGCTAAAGACAGTAGTAGACTCATAGCGTCTTTATCATTAAAGTCTGAAACCGATAGAAATAGCAGTGAGGCGTCCAATGATTTAGGCCCTGTAGAGCGTTGGCGAGTCGAACTAGAAGACGATGAAATTTCTTGGGCTATGGAGTTTCTGGAAGGCTTTGACCTAAGTTCCATCTACAGCTCGGAACTCGAACCCGTTGTTTGAAGCGAGCCTTCGATTGATACTTAATAACTTGGAGGTAGTAGCTTGGATCAAATTTGCCCAGATTACTGAAGACTTTACTCGTAAAGTTTGCAATAACGACGAGAAGCCCATTTTTTGTAGAAGAAGTCGGCCACTGTTCCCACAACAGGCCATCTTAAAGGCTTGAACAGCCAGCCGATTTTTGTGTGACTCCAGGCCTGCACTGTTGCATCCAAACCGGTGAGCCAGGTGCCATTTGCTGTTTGAAGGTGGAGGAGCTCTAACATTGCCGATTTTGGAGACTGCGTGAACTCATCGTTTCGAAGTGAATGTAAATCAATCAGTACTAAATCGGAATCTTTGAGTCGTTGCAGGGTTTTGATTTCCTTGCTGCAAAGCGCGCACTTGCCATCATAATAGAGGGTTTCTGTTGAAATCATTGCCTAGTTTCCACATTCAATTTTCCCCGAATTATAGTGTGCAATGGGCATGATTTCTGTGAGCACCGCTTCATAATTTGGGGTCAGAGTAAAAACTCTTTTCTTGGATGACTGTGACTGTGACTGTGACTGTGACTGTGACTGGGGTCGTGACTGGGGTCACGTCTTGCAGATGACGGCATCACGTCTTGGATGTAATCTCAGCCATTCGATGTTTAGTAGACTGATTAAGAATTCAAAATTCAAGACTTGACCCCGTATTATTGTTGACCGATTTGGGCACATCAGTAGCTAAATACCGACCTGTAATCAATATTTCCCTAATAAACGTAATCTCAGAGGGCGTAGTAAATATTTCTACTAACCACTTCTCTCTAACTTCACTTGGAAGCTGTGGATTCTCAGATGCAGAGATTACTGCAACTCTAAGTAACACCCATATAACAAAAACAATTGCTGCCAATACAAACATGCTAAAACCTAAATCAAGTTAAAAAACAATATTGATTATCTACTTTTTAAAAAAGATGGGGTCATAAAAAAGATGGGGTCACGTCTAATGTGATGACTCGCCCCACCTAGCCTACTAGACTGGGCTGTG
>JAKVBA010000063.1 GCA_022447525.1 Gammaproteobacteria bacterium | reverse complement strand
TGTCGTTTCCAATGACGCGGTGGATGGTAACGACGTTACAATTACCAGCGGCGCTGGCGGTGTTACGATAAACAATCAGTTGTTTGCTCTAGGCGGTTTGGGTATCGCTGCTACCAATGGTGGTGATGTGACTGTTAATAACGTTGCGCTGGGCACGCCTCTACAAAACACCGTTTATGCTGGTGGGTCGGTAACAATATTTGCCGAGGGTAACATAACAACCGACAGAGACATTGTCTCGGCAACAGATATTACACTTGACGCCGGTTTAGACCTAGATGTAAGCAAAATTGTCAAATCAAAAGATCCGATGGGTAATCTGGCCTCGGGGCAGATTTCCCTTAATGCTGCCGGTAATGTTAATTTAGACAACGCAGTTATAAATACGCTCGCGGATGTTTACATAGAAGCCGATAGTGATTCTTCGGGTACAGGCGCAGTCACGATTACCAATGCTTTGATAGGCGATGTCGACTCTTATGGTTATGGGGGGGCGTATTCGAGTTCTTCTACGGCGAACTCTGTATCCATAGTTGGCGCTGGTATTTCAATATCGACTGATAACTCAACCATAGAAGAGACCCTAATCGGCGGTGACTCTGTAACGCTGGTCTCTACCAACGGTGGTGATATTGATATTACTGCAGCAGCAGGTGGAACCCTGCAGTATTTAGATGCTTCTACCTCTATATTTGGCTTAAGCTCACTCACTGTTAATGCAGATGGCGATCTTAACCTGACCTCGTCAGACGTTATAAACTACAATGCTAGTGTTGTGGCTTTGTCATCTGGAGGAATGCAAAGCATTACCGCTGATACCCTGTCAATGCAGTCTGGTTCCGGTTTTGGCTCTGGTGTTGGAATGCTAGTAACTAATCAGCCGGGTTCTGCTTTATCTCCGAGCCAAACAATTAATGTTTCAAACCTAGTTATGGACGGCGCGGCCGGTGGGGTTAATACTCCGAGTGGTGGCGTGTTTATTAACAGTGTCGGTGATCAAAATATTAGTGTTACTAATAATTTTTTAGCAAGTGGCACATATTTCCCTGCCGGAAGTTACAGCTCGAACATGTCATATGGTCCGCCTGGAGGCGGTTCTTATATAGCGCTTGGAAGCGTTAACACGTCCATCAATTCTCAAGGTGTACAAACGATTGATGTTGGTGGAAGATTGGAATTATCGGGTGCTGAAATCGTTTCAAGCGAAAATTATTACAGTGGCAGTCCCATAAATGCCGAGAGTTCAGTCACCACAGCAGACCTGGTTGTTACCAACGCGAGAATCGGTCTCAATAGAGATTCTGCTGTCGACAGTAGCACCTTTGTCCTCACGACTACGGGTGCGAATAGTACTATTGATGGGATAATGAATCCTGCTGGCCCCGACGCTTATGGGCTTTTGACCAATGGCGTCAAATGGGTCAATACTGGGACCGTAGTGTGGAATAGCGGTTCCGTCTTGATGTCAAATCAGGGACTGCTGCAGAGTCAGTCAGTTAAACGTTCGCCTACAAAAATACTGAGTTCTTCTGAAACATTATTTGCAAATCAGGGACGCTTAGAACTGAATTCTGAGTCGGGTACTTTTGATATGCGCCTCTATGACGATTTTGGAAGCGAGATAGGTGTAGGAGGGTTACTTAACACTGGAGAGTTGGTGAAAAGCACCGGAGCAGGTACGTCATTAGCGGATTTTAACGTTCAAAACAATAACGGTAAATTAATCAGTGAATCCGGGACCTTGGAATTTGGTGCTAACACGGTTACTCAGACTGGATCAAATGCCGAGCTATTGCTTGTCGGCGGTAACATCTCTGCAAGCGGGGGCTTATTTGATCTACGAGGTGGCACATTGGGTGGTGGCGTTGTCGATCAAGGCACTGTTCAAACTGGTGGGACTTTGACAGGCGACGTGAGATTAACCAACACAACGGTTACACCAGGGTTCTCCCCAGGCAGACTAACAATCGACGGCAACTTGGATGCTACCGGCGGTAACAACAGGTTTGAATTTGAAGTAGACGCCGACACCGGCAATATTGATCAGCTGCGAATTACAGGAGACGCCAATCTGAGTGCGCCCTCGGAAGTGGCTAATACTATTGAAATCTTACAATCTGGTCAATTTGATCCGGACACCGAGGATACCGTCAATCAAAATTTCAATGTGATCGAAGCCGATAGTTTGACTCTTGGTAGTACCCAGCTAAACCTAGATTCTTCAGACAGCAGCGTGACTGCAAATATTTTTGAATCCGGTGGTGATTTGACAGTAAGTTTCTCGAGAAGTTCTTCTAGCGAGGGTGGAGTGGGTACACCTGACGATATCGTCGAGCCAGAACCCCCTGTTGTAGTCATAGTCGACGAGCTACCTTTGGTACTGCCACCGGATATTGTTGATATTATCGTCAATTTAGACGAGGACGAACAACAAGAATTTTTAGAATCCGAGAAGGTAAAAAAATTCTTGAGAAAGGTAAATATGTGTTTAGCTAAGGCTTAAGTTGGCTTGATTAAAGGGCTTGTGACGTCATTGGTCACAAGCCCTTTTTATTTTAGGGTTCATAAGGTAAGAAAAATAAAATGCAACGTGGTCTGCTTATACTTTTTGGGTTTATTTCAACCTTTTTGGTCGCTCTTGATCAGGCCGATCAAAAAATAGACGTTTTTGGGAATTCCTTTACGTTTGACTTGGGGTTTGTCGCAGCACTAGAGCGTAAGGCCTATGACATTCGAGTTAATCTGTCAGCGCGTGAGTCGACTCATAATACCGTCATCATTGTTGATGTGGATGAGGCAAGCTTGCTTACAGAAGGTCAGTGGCCATGGCGTAGAGCAAAAATGGCGGACTTGGTAAACAAGCTTTTCGATGACTATGGTATCGAAACACTGGGCTTCGACGCGGTTTTCGCAGAGCAAGAAAATAGCTTCTCGAGAGAACAGATGGCCCGAGCACTCAGTGATGATTCAATTACGCTTGAATCAATGGAAGCAGAATCGGGAGATGCGAAGTTTGCGGATGCATTAAACGGCAGAGCAGTGGTTATGGGTATTGTTTTCGAGCCGCCATCTGGCGAGGATATGCCAGCAAGCATTGGTGCTCTGCCCGAACCAATGTTTAGCGATGACCCAGAAGAGAATGAGTTTCTATTGGGTGAGACAGGTGCACTAACTGCTGCGCGATATACAGCAAATTTAAAAATTTTTCAGGATGTGGCACCCACGGCAGGTTTTTTTTCAATTCTTTTACAAGACCCAGATGGAATAATAAGACGTGTAGGCCTACTAAATAAGTACGAGGGAAGATTGTACGCTAGTCTATCTTTAAAACTGATTGAAACTTATTTTATGGATGAGCCGCAACCTGTGTTTGCTGATGAAGCCTATACTACGGATGATTACAACTCCTTTGAAGCAATAGAGCTACTGGCGATGGAAAAGCCGTTGCCACTTGATGAAAACGCGGGAGTTTATGTTCCATATGCGAAACCTGGAGAAGGTTTTGAATATGTATCGGCTACTGAAATTTTGCAAGGTACCTATCAGGGGGATATCACCGGCGCAATAGCGATTTTAGGAACCTCTGCAGCTGGACTGGTCGATAGGCGTTCCACTCCTGTTGCACCCGCGCTTTCGGGAGTTGAAGTTCATGCCAATGTAATAGCGGGTATTTTAGATGGGGAATTTCGCGTAAAGCCAGCTTGGGCTATTGCAGCAAACGTGATTGGTATCGTTCTAATTGGGGTTGTTTTGAGTGTTTTATTCCCATATTTGTCCGCGTTTTGGAGTGCGATTGTTTTCGCTGGCAGCGGCGCTACGTCAATTTGGATAAATTGGTATATGTGGACTGAAGAAAGCCTAATATTATCGATAGCGCCTGCCTTATTTTTAATATTTTTCCTCTATGTGATGACTACCGTGGTTGGCTTTTTTATGGAGTCAGCGGCTCGCCGTGTTACGCAAAAGATGTTTGGACTCTATGTGCCGCCAGAGGTTGTCGCGGAGATGAATGACACGGAAGACATTTTTTCTCAGAAGCCACAAAAGAAATTGATGACTGTGCTTTTTACGGATATCAGAAATTTTACGACCCACTCTGAGAGCATGACTCCCGAGGATCTTGCTGAATGGCTCAATGATTTCCTAACACCCATGACCACCATTATTCATGACCATCGGGGTGCGATTGATAAGTACATGGGTGATGCCATTATGGCGTTTTGGGGTGCTCCGTTGGAGGATGAAGATCATGCTGAACATGCGATCGACGCAGCCAAGGCAATGATTGAATACTTGGACACTCTCAACGCTCATTATAGAAGCAAAGGGTGGCCAGAAATATCGATAGGCATAGGTCTTAATTCCGGTGATATGAGCGTTGGAAATATGGGTTCCGAATTTAGAATGGCCTATACTGTAGTCGGCGATGCCGTCAACTTGGGATCAAGGCTGGAAGGGCTAACCAAACAGTACGGAGTGCCGATTATTGTTAGTGAGTTCACTCAGTCGATGGTTTCAAATTACGATTTCGAAAAGCTTGATCACGTAAAAGTTAAAGGTAAAACCGAGGGCGTGACTATATATTCTGTTGGCGCTAAACACGTTAAATAAGAACACAGTTTCATACAAAATTGGGATTAAAATGAGGACTATAGAACCAGATTAGTCTTTTACTTAGATCTTATTTTATGACTCTAGAGTTTACTCCAGCCAGCGAGCCAAACAATTTGCTCGACGATACAATCACGCATCTAAGCCAAGGCGATAATGTGGCAGTCGTGACTCTTGTAAACGTTGATGGCGGCTCTCCGTATCCAGTTGGCACCCAAATGCTTGTGTTAAAGACGGGAGCATATCTTGGTCAGATCACTGGCGGGTGTGCAGAGCGAGCCATCGCTGATCACGCGGTTGAAGCGATACATAAGGGTGAAAATAGATGTGTGCGTTACGGAGCCGGCTCCCCCTTCTTCGACATACAACTGCCATGTGGTTCCGGTGTTGATGTTTTAATCGACGTTGAGACCCGACTTTCTGACTATCAAGCTATTAAGTCGATAATTAGCGCAAGGAGGGCAGCGCGGCAAAACTTAGTCATCAATGCTGTACCCAAATACACTAAGTTATATACACCGAGCCCCAAACTGGTTTTATTAGGACAGGGAGATATATTAGCCCAGTCTTGTAATTTAGCGAGAGCAGTGGGCTTTGATGTTGCTGCTGTTGTGAACGATGAGACTACGAGGAGTCTAGTTGAGCGCTTTGATATTAAAACAAATGCATTGCAAACTCTGCCCGACTTATCACAAATTTGTGATGAGTTTAGCGGGGTGATCTCATTATTTCATGAACACGATCTAGAATTAGACGTATTAGCTGACGGTCTGCGTTCAAAGAGCTTTTATATTGGTGCTTTAGGTAGTCGTAAAACACATGCCGCTCGGGTGGAATATTTAAAGACAAATGGGTTTGGTGAGGGGCAGATTGAGCGCATTCATGGCCCAGTAGGAGTTGATATTAAAGCTTCCAATCCACGGGAAATAGGTGTTTCAATCATAGCTGAAGCGGTCGATAGGTTGAATATACTTATCGAATCACTCGAACCAATTTAATAGGCTATGGAGGGAGTCGAATGCATTCTTTTAGCGGCGGGGTATGCACAACGTTTTGGTGGAGATAAGTTACTAGCTGACCTTCCAAGTGGAAAATCAGTGTTAGCCGAAACCGTTTCAGTCTATGAAAAGATCTTTGAGAAGATCGCTATAGTTTGCCGTCCTGAGCAAATTGAGAGCTTTGGTTTAGCGATTAGCTCAAACGCAGCCCTTAACTTCATTCCCAATAATCTAGCGACAAATGGAATTAGCCAGTCTATTTCTTTAGGAGTCACCAATGTGGACTGCAGTAAGGGTTGGTTGATCGCTTTAGCTGATATGCCATTTGTTCAAGCAAGCACGGTGAAATCAATCATTCAAAAATCCAGAGAAGCTGAGATAGTTAGACCAATACACCACGGTATGATAGGGAACCCAGTCTATATTTCAAAAATTTATCAACGTGATCTACAACAGCTTGATGGAGATCGCGGTGCAAGAGTGCTCATAAATAACGTAGATCAGAGTGGTGTCTTTAATCTAGTGGTTGATGATGTCGGTGTTTGCCAGGATATTGATATCAGAAAGGACCTTGATCAGAACACCTTTGAGTGAGAAATGTTCCTTGATACTATTTAGAGGCGAATTTTTCCAGATCCTCACCGTCTAGTCTGTACACGGTCCAGCCTGTTTTGGCTTGTGCGCCTAGAGATTCATAGAATTTAATCGATGGCTCATTCCAGTCGAGAACGCTCCATTCAACTCGACCGCAATTGTGTTCGACGGCAATTTTCGCAAGTTCTTTCAATAGTAATTTCCCAGCGCCAACTCCACGATGCTCTGGCGTGATAAATAGATCTTCCAGATAAATGCCATGTTGTCCAAGCCAGGTCGAATAGCTGAAGAAATATACGGCAAACCCTATGGCGTTGCCCTCGACTTCAGCGATAAGACAGAATACTTGTGGGTTATCACAAAAAAGAGTTTCCCTAATGTGATTTGGTGTTGCCGTTACCGCGTCGGGCTCCTTCTCATATATGGCTAAATCCGTAATAAACGTCATGATTAGATCTACGTCTTTTTCACAAGCATGCCTGAGTTCTACTATAGCCATTCGTTGTTACTCTTAGATTTTGCTAGCGAGTATTGATCACTTTAAGCGTTGCCTGCATGGCGGCAAAAACCTGATTTGAATTCACGCCTCGAGTTGTCATTTTGCGGCCATTATCCAACTCCCATGTAATTGCTGCTTCAGTTAACGCATTTGTTCTACCGCCTTTGGGAATATGGACTTGATAGTCAACTAGATGGGGACGATTTAGGTCGTCATAATTTTCGAGAATCTTATCTAAGGCATTAGTGAATGCATCATAGCCGCCATTTCCTTCGCCTTTCGTAGACTGATTTTCGCCATCAACGTTTACCGTGAGCTCAACTGTAGAGAGGCCAACAAGACTGCTTATCATCTTGCAATCCACTAGACTCACTCGGTCTTCTGAGCTGGCTTCGAGCACATCAGAGATGATAAAGGGTAGGTCATCCGTGGTGATTAATTGCTTTTTATCGCCAAGTTCAATTACTTTTTCCAGTACCTTTTTCTGGTCTTCATGGCTTAGTTTAATCCCTAAAGCATCCAGATTGTTTTCAAGAGAAGCTTTGCCAGCTAATTTGCCGAGCGCATAGGTGCGCTTTCTGGCAAAGCGTTCCGGCGATAGTTTAGTGACATACAAATCCCCTTTTTTATCTCCATCCGCATGGATTCCAGCCGTCTGAGTAAAAACATCGGTGCCTAAAATGGGTGCGTTGCAAGCGACAAATTTGCCTGAAAAACTCTCCACCATTTGACTGATATCGACAATGTGTTTTTCATCAATATTGAGTTCCAAGCCGAGTTTGTCTCTCAATACAACGCTGACCTCTGCGAGAGAGGCGTTGCCAGCTCGCTCTCCCAGACAGTTTATGGTGCAATGAATCGATGTTACCCCAGCTTCAACTGCGGCTATCACGTTAGCTGTGGCTAAGCCGTAATCGTTATGAGGGTGAAAATCAAACTTTAACTCTGGAAAACGTGAACACATATCACTGATAGCAGCTTTAACCTCTGTGGGAGACATTACCCCTAGCGTGTCAGGTAACATGAAGTGACCAATATCACACATCCTCAAAGCTTCGGTTAACTGATAAACATATTCCGGCTTGTCCTGATAACCATTTGACCAGTCCTCGAAATAGACGTTAACTTCTATTCCTCTAGAATGTGCGTAATCTATTGTTTGCTTTATGCGCTCTATGTGTTGCTGGGGTTGTTGACGTAGTTGAGTAAGGCAATGTTTCTCGCTACCTTTAGCAAGCAGATTAATCACTTTGCCTCCCGCTTCAGTGATCCAGTCAACGCTGCGATTAAGGTCAACAAAACCAAGCACTTCAACTCGATCTAGATAGCCGTTATCGGCAGCCCATGAGGTTATCTGCTTTACCGCCTCTTGCTCTCCCATCGAGACACCTGCTGAGGCTACTTCAATACGATCAACATTTAGTCTGCCCAGTAGCGCTTGCGCAAGGCTCACTTTTTCAGTTGGCGCAAAAGATACGCCTTGTGTCTGTTCACCATCGCGAAGCGTGGTGTCCATTAACGTGATTGTCATCTTTAGCTTATTGGAGAGGTTTGAGTTTGTGTAATCGCTTGCAATCAATCATAACAAAATGACTGCTCTAGTGCGCTGTATATAGGCATTTGTGACGCAAAAACGGCCAATCTAGGTATCCCCAGAATTGGCCGTTTTCTCGGTATTTTCTTAGCTTAACTAGCCCATAACCAAGGGAAATTTGCTTTGTGTTTGGCTTCGTATGAATCTATTTTATCGATGTGTTCAAGGGTAAGACCGATATCATCAAGACCGTTTAAAAGGTTGTGCTTTCGAAAACCATCAAGTTCGAATTTGACCTCAATTCCACCTGGTGTTGATACTTGTTGATTCTCTAGGTCAACTGTGAAAGAGACACCTTCATTATCGTTTATTTCACTCATTAGCGCTTTCAGAGTATCACTATCAACTTCGATCGGTAAGATACCGTTTTTAAAGCAGTTGTTATAAAAGATATCGGCAAAGCTAGTAGAAATAATGGTATTGAAACCATAGTCATCTATTGCCCAAGGGGCGTGTTCTCTCGATGAACCGCAACCGAAGTTGTCGCCAGCCACGAGAATTTTTGCATCTTTAAATTCAGGTTTGTTTAGTTCAAAGTCAGGATTTGGACTGCCGTCCTCTAGAAAACGCCAGTCGTGAAATAGATGTGCTCCGAACCCGGTTCGTTCCACCTTTTTTAAAAACTGCTTGGCAATTATCTGATCCGTATCTACGTTACTACGATTCATCAACGCGGCGACACTTGTGTGTTTAGTGTATTTTTCCATTGCGTTATACCTCTAATTTACGTTTTCTCAAGGGTTCTTAAGTCTACAAATTTTCCAGCCGCTGCCGCAGCAGCAGCCATAGCGGGAGAAACTAAGTGGGTTCTACCCCCTTTACCTTGACGACCCTCGAAATTACGGTTTGAGGTAGAAGCGCAACGCTCTCCGGGCTTCAATTGATCACCGTTCATCGCCAGGCACATTGAGCATCCCGGTTCACGCCACTCCCAGCCTGCCTCGGTAAAGATTTTATCTAAGCCTTCTTTTTCGGCTTGCGCTTTTACCAGATATGAGCCTGGTACCGCGATTGCAGTCACATTGTCGGGTACTAGGGTGCCTCTTGCCACCTCAGCGGCGGCTCTAAAATCTTCGATTCTAGAATTCGTGCAAGAACCTAAGAATACGAAATCGATTTCTATGTCAGTCATTTGAGTGCCCGATTCTAGCCCCATGTATTCAAGTGCACTTTCACATGCAATTTGCTTGCCCTCGGTATCAAAATCGCTGGGCGCTGGCACTGCATGATTGACTGGAATCACTTGTTCAGGTGATGTGCCCCAAGTCACTTGGGGAGCGATATCGGCTGCATTTAGTTCAATAACTTTGTCGAATTCAGCATCCGCATCGCTAGGCAATGTTTTCCAATAGTTCAATGCCTGATTCCATGCTTCGCCCTCAGGCGCAAATTCTTTGCCCTCTAGGAAGTCATATGTTTTCTGATCTGGGGCGACCAGGCCTGCTCTGGCACCACTTTCGATGGCCATATTGCAAAGCGTCATTCGTCCCTCCATAGATAGGGCCTCAATTGCTTCACCAGCATACTCAATCACGTAACCAGTGCCACCGGCAGTACCAATTTTACCGATGATTGCCAGCGCGATATCTTTTGCTGTACTGAATTTCGAAAGCTTGCCATCTACTTTCACAAGCATGGTTTTTGACTTCGCTTGTGGTAAACACTGAGTGGCCATAACGTGTTCAACCTCCGACGTGCCGATGCCGAAAGCTAGGGCGCCAAAGGCACCGTGAGTCGCTGTGTGGCTGTCACCGCAGACAGTAGTCATGCCTGGATGTACAAAACCATGCTCAGGAACCACAACGTGAATAACGCCATTATTGCGACTTTCCATGTCATATAGAGTTAAGCCATGCTCCTCACAATTGTTCATCATGGTCTGAACCTGTTTGGCACCTATAGGGTCTGGCAGGTTTATTCTGTCAGCCATTTTCGTGGGTACGCAATGGTCTAGAGTCGCAAGAATGCTGTGTGTATTTCTTATCCCTCTGCCAGCCATCTTTAGGCCTTCGAAGGCTTGTGGTGAGGTTACCTCATGCATCAAATGACGGTCAATGTACAGCAGTGCCGCTTGACCCTCCTCTTGATGGACAAAGTGAGCATCCCAAATTTTTTCATACATGGTTTGTGCCATGATTAGCCTCTATCGTAGATCTCTTCGAATTGATGTTCTGATGTGCTGCAGACTAGTGCCTACAGCTAGGCTTGTATTGTATCAAAGCATTTTGATAATATAAATTCATTGTTTTCATATTATCGATTCCATATTGGAATGCTGGTTTTGAGAGGAAGATTTGGATATTTCATCACTGAGTGCATTTATTATGGTTGCTCAAGAGGAGTCGTTCTCAAAGGCATCCTTGAAGTTACACATCACCCAACCAGCGGTTAGTAAAAGGGTAGCCTCGCTGGAACAAGAGTTAGGTGTAGATCTATTTAATCGTGTAGCCAAAGTAGTCAGTCTAACGGAAGCCGGTAAGCAACTGCTTCCCAAAGCATATGAACTAGTGAGTCAGGCCAAGGAGCTGCAGCAAGTCGCTTCAAATCTAAGTGATGAGATCCAGGGAAATCTCTCTATTTCGATCGCTCATCACATTGGCTTATATCGGATGCAATCTATTTTGAGGGATTTCAATCGACTTTACCCAGAGGTGGATTTGGACATCCGTTTTGAGGATTCAGAGCAAGCCTTGTCCTCTGTCGAAAAAGGCGATATTGAATTTGGATTAATTACTTTGCCGAGCAAGCTCCCGGATAATATCGAATCTGAAGTAATTTGGCAGGATGCTCTCAAACTTGTCGTAGCAGCAGATCATGTCTTAGCAGCGAAGGAGAGGGTAACTATCGAGGATTTAAATAATCATCGATGTGTTTTGCCAACGAAAGAGACCGAGACGCACCAAGTAATCAGTCGAGTCTTTGTCTCGGAGGGCGTTCAATTGTCGCCCTATATTGAAACCAATAGTTTGGAAACCCTAAAGATGATGGTTGGTGCTGGGTTAGGTTGGAGCCTATTGCCGACTACGATGCTAGTAAATGCTGACTTGGCTGAGCTGAGAGCTCCTTATAAATTAGAGCGTCGTTTAGGTCTGGTTTTTCACAAACAACGTAGTTTATCAAATGCTGCTAGAGCGCTAAAAGATCTGGTACAGACCTGTCAATCGCGGTGATGAGAATTTGCTCCAAGGTATTACAGATTTTTAAATAGCCTATCCCCTCTGGGAAGATAGTAGTTTTCGGCGTCTAGGGACATAATTAAGCGGTTGCTGCG
The DNA here is from genome assembly GCA_022447525.1 of Gammaproteobacteria bacterium. Lineage (GTDB taxonomy): Bacteria > Pseudomonadota > Gammaproteobacteria > Arenicellales > Arenicellaceae > Arenicella. The sequence continues at coordinate 4,553 of JAKVBA010000063.1, read as the reverse complement.
GCCAATGATCTCAGATCTTGGGACAAAACCAATATATCTGGAATCAATACTGTTGTCTCGATTGTCTCCGAGAACTAAATAGTTATCTTCGGGAACCTGAACTTCAGCAAAATTCCCTCGGCCGGATCCAGTTTTACTTGTCCATATTTCGTAATCTGTTCCCAGTAAATCTTCTTTTGATACCAACGATTTCGATTCTGGCATGTCGACAACATGGTTGATCATATAGCCTAAAACTTTACCGTTTATCTTGAGTTGATTTGCTTGCATGGAAACCTTATCGCCGGGTATGCCTATGATACGTTTGACCAATCTTTGATCACTAACGCTTGATTCGAAGATAACAATATCACCGCGTTTTGGATCAGCCATGTGCACTAGTTTCGTACCAATAATCGGCAGCTGCAAATCATAAGCAATCTTATTCACAATAATTCGGTCTCCCTCCATAATGGTTGGTAGCATTGAACCGGTTGGGACCCTATTAATGTCTGCAATACTGCTCCTAAAAACGATCATTAGAGTGAGAAATACGATAATGTCCTTGTGGCTCTTAACAATCCAAATAATCTGTTTCATTGCTGTTCAATGTTTCTACGATAGGGTTCTAAAATTATAATGATGGTAAGTATGATAGAGCATCCTTAAACAATATTTAATCACTGCTAACCGACACAGACTTAGATAAATGTTAGATTCCAATACGTTACAGACCGTCTTAGGTTACTGTCGCTCTCTAGTGGAAAAAAGGCTCGGATTTAATTGTAAACGTCCAACCGTTGCCGCCATATATAACTACCACCAAACTGAAATTGGCTTGAATACTTCAGGGCAGCCAACGGCAAAACAATTTGAAGCAATTAAGAACAAAGGAGTAGAAGTTGTTATTAATCTGGCTCCTTCATCTGCGGAAAACTCCTTGCAAGACGAGCAAAAACTGGTGGAGAGTATGAGTATGTTCTACGTTCATATTCCCGTTGACTTTCGTAATCCAAGGGAGGAAGATTTCAGCCAATTCGTCGCTATTCTTGAGCAGTATTCATATCCAAGCCTCTGGATACATTGCGCTGCTAATATGAGAGTCTCAGCATTCTTGTATCGTTATAGAGTACAAATCCTTAAGCACAAAGAGTCAGATGCGATAAGAGATCTTTATCACATATGGAAGCCATTTGGGGTCTGGAGGCGGTTTCTGGAGATGTAAAGTCTCGCTTATAAATTATTTTTTTAACTATTGTAGAGCGTCAAAATGTTCAAGGGGAAGGCGTTGTAGGTTCAAGTACGGCAGGCCCCCTAAAACCGAGCCTGCGTAATTAATGTCGACGCAAGCACCTTATATTCTGATCAAGATTAACCATGCCATTATCAAGCCCTGTCTAATTTTATTTGATTGCTCAAAATTATCTAGTAGACTTTGATTTGACGAGTTATGCGCTCCGTCAAGCTCCTAATGTCGAACGCGATTACCCAGTCTCGGTATTTTCGTGCCCGGCACCTAACCCAGTGAGGAAAGAATATGAGAAACTTTTTTAATAGCAACAGCTTGATGACTTTCGTTTTCGCTGCCATTGCCTTTGTCGGAGTGGCTGCAGCAGACACTTCATCGAAGGATTCCAAAAAAGCCCTTTATAAAGATCCGGTGACAGGAGAGATGAAAGAGGCGAAAAAAATGCCCTCACAAATGTCAGATGCAGAAAAAGCCAGTCTGAGCAATGAAGAGTACAAGGCGCTCAAAGACCTGGAAATGGAAGTCGAGGTAGTAGAAGCAGATGATTCTGATTCAGAATAAATTTTAATAAGATATTGACCTAATAGGTTACCCAAAGAGCTTTTCTCTAAGGTGTTTGCCGATTATTTTTGCTGTATTTGATAGTTAATTTTAACGTTGCTATTACATGGTCTTGATATGTTGCTACTGTCGGAGTCGACTCAGCTTGGAGGCTTCTCTGTTTTGTTGTCTACATTAATTTAGCTAATAGGTTCGACTGCGATGCGCTATGACTTCACTCAAAAAGTATTGAGAACTGACGCTTCCGGCATGCCGTTGGGTTGGATATCATATAAACAGGCCGCCACGGCTTACAGTCTCGACCAAGTCCTTTATAGCTGTGGCGAGTCCATATTTATTATGCGCGGTGGTGTTAATGCCATTACCGGCCAAAACAGTAGCATTGAAATTAACTCGATTATTGCAACCAAAGGGGACTTACATAATCGATACCAGAACAGCAAGACTTATACGCCTCCGCTCAACAATCAGGCATTGTTCGCTCGCGATGCTTTTTTGTGCATGTACTGTGGCGGAAAGTTTCGAAAGTCCGAATTATCCAGAGATCACGTGCGACCTATAAATCAACGAGGTCAGAATACATGGAGTAATGTGGTAACAGCCTGTAAGCGTTGTAATTGTCACAAAGGTGGAAGAACCCCAGAACAAGCCGGTATGGAGCTTCTAGCCATTCCATTTACGCCCACTCATGCTGAATACGTATATCTCCGAGGTAGAAGGGTGTTAGCGGATCAAATAGACTTTCTTAAATCCCATTTTCCAAGAAGCAGCCCTTTGAGGCAGCGCATAGAAAACGAAGAATTTAAAGGATAACAAAGCCTTAGTAATGCTTATTTTTTGGGTTGTAATGCAAGTTAACTTTGCGCTAACGTAGATCAGAGGTTCTATTTTGGCACGTCTAGCACGTCAAGCCTTTGCTGCAATCCTACCTCTGTCCATTGCTGTCATACCTTGGGGTGTATTAGCTGGCGCTCTTGCCATCCAAGCTGGCTGCAGCCCACTTCAAGCACAATGTCTTTCGGTTCTCGTATTCGCTGGAGCGGCACAATTATCCGCTGTCACTTTGACAGCCAGCGCAGCTCCAGTCAGCACTATTCTAAGCTCTACCGTCATTATTAGTGCTAGACATGTACTTTATTCCCTGGTTTTTAGGACACATTTGGCCAATGAACGTCTCTCGAAAAGAGTCCTGGCTGCATTTTTACTCACTGATGAGATGTTCTTGGTTTCCGAGGCACATACAAAACGTGTGGGCAAATTTTCCTACTGGTTTGCAGTGTTTGCGGGAGGTTTTTTTTATTTTTTTTGGAATGTCGCTACTTTCGTTGGAATTCTTGTTGGCGAATCGGTAGGGGAGTTAGATGCGCTGGGCCTGGATTTTGCAATAGTCGCTACTTTCATCGCTATGAGCGTGGAACAGATTAAAGGTAAACCTGAAGTCGTAGTTATTGTCTGCAGTGCTGTAGCAGCCATCCTGCTAAAGTCAGTCGCAGGAGACGTTTACATAATTTTTGCCACTCTTATCGGGATGACTAGTGGATATCTTGTTTTTATATCACTAAAAAAAGATGAGGATAAATCATGACTTGGGCAGTAGTGGCTTTGATGGCTGTGATTACATTTATGAATCGCTTCTTGTTTCTTCTGCCCGGCCTATCTTTCGTTCCAAATGAAAAGCTCAGGCTGCTCTTGGGTTTTTCTAGTTTATCTGTACTTACCGTCATTTGGGTTCCTTTTGTGCTTACCTGGGATAAGCACGCCGGGATGTCCATCACTGGCTATGATTACATCATTGGTAGTCTGTTGGCTTTGTTTTTAACTTGGCTAAGAGTGCATACATTGCTGGTAATTAGCGTCAGTTTCATCGGCTTTTCAATAGTGAGATGGGTCTTTTAACGGTATCTATGCTCAACATAAAGCTCCTGCTCAACATATAGCTTCTATATGAGTCCTAGTGTCTTATGTCTATCAAATAAGCTGATGAGGTTTTGCAAATCCCTTTAACCAAGAAAAAAGCCCCAATATTAGGGGCCTTCTGTTTATGCTTAATAGTTAGTTACTAGTTAAGCACTAGTCTTGCCGACTTGTAATTTCGACTAAGTGAAATCCAAATTGAGTTTGAACCGGGCCATGCACTTTGCCCACCTCCTCATTGAATACCACGTGGTCGAATTCAGAAACCATCATTCCAGGTCCAAAGCTACCTAAGTCTCCACCTTGCTTGCCTGAGGGGCATTGAGAGTGCGTGGCTGCCGCCTCTTCGAATGAAAGTTCACCGGCATTAATTTTGGTTTGCAATTCAATGCAGGATTTTTCGTTTGACACCAAAATGTGTCTAGCTGATGCTTGTGTCATGAAACTGTACAAATGGCTGGTTTTTCAAAGAGCGGGATAATACTTACTTTATGTCTCAAATCCCAGTTACAATTCACAAAAAATGATGAAAAGAACAATATTTTTATCGCTCACCAGCCCTTACCGCATTTTTATCAATACTTTGACTAATTATTTCTTAAAATCCATACAGCTCTTGATCGCATTAGGCTTGTTATCATTGCTTGTGAGCCAAACTGGTTTACTCACCGAAGATGGGCGATCTCAGCGGTATCAAACTTTTGTCAATGCCAATCCTTTACTGCTGCTATTGTCGTTATTAATAGCCGTAGTTATAAATATGGCCTCGAGTCTAAAATGGTGGATGCTAGTCCAATCACAAGATGTCGAAGTAGGGTATTGGCGAATCTTTTGTTATTACTTGGTCGGT
>JAKVBA010000062.1:9542-16615 GCA_022447525.1 Gammaproteobacteria bacterium | reverse complement strand
CTGCTTTCCATCGGCTGTTCAAGTTGCCTGTGATGCAATGGGTATCGCTCACGATGATAGTCGACCTTTGACCCTCACCGGAGGACTCCCCTACTTTGGCGGACCGGGGAATAATTACAGCATGCACGCGATTGCAGAAATGGTGCGATGGGCCAGAGAAAACCCAAATGATTTCGGTTTAATGAACGCAAACGGTTGGTACCTCACCAAGCATTCCGTTGGTATTTATTCTCAAACACCACCCCCTGAAGCATTTAAAGAGGAGGGGCCGATTCATCAATCCACCGACAAGTCACCTAAACTTAATGCCGATGCCACCGGGAGAGCGAAGATCGAGACCTATACCGTGCTGTACAACAAAAGCGACGAACCGAGCAAGAGCATCGTCATCGCTCGAAATGAAAATGGTGAGCGTTGCCTAGCCACCACGGACAACTCGGCTGAGAAGCTACGCTACTTAACAGAGAATGAAGGAGTTGGGTTAGACGGTGAGTTGGTCAAAAGCGGAAACAAGACTGTATTTGAATTTTGATTTAGTTGATTCGCATTTTATTTACGAACCCACAATGATTGCGTAATTTTTTGCCAAGAGTTTATTGCGCAGGCTAGCTAGAGATAAATTTTGATCTATTTGCCTAATCTTTTTACTGTATCTCTCACCGAGAATGACGTTCGTTTTCTTTGATCACACGATTTACATTCGTTGCAGGACTTACTTTTGCTGCACAAGGAAAACGAACCAAAAGAAATGGCTCCGCAGATTACTCAGCCCTGCGATTACACAATTTTAAATCGATCTTGACTGCACTGCGGAACCCGACCTTTTTTAACAGTAAAAGGTCACGGACATCTTCGCAACTAGTCAGTCGAAATAGCTTGAAAATCGGCTGCCACACAGGCGTAGTCAGTCGGCCGGAGAAACAAGGGTTTTGCTTTTTGATAATTTTCAAAAACCTGCGCCCAATCTTACATATTTATCTGCTTAGGTTAGGCTTTAACTATCACTATTTGTCCGAATTTCACTCATGGTGGACATCCGAGATACGAATATCGAGATACCATAGCAGTGTCACATATCATTGTCATAGGCCTGAAAGTTAAAGCCGCATTGTATGTTATCTCCATTTGAAGCGATTATATAAACCAATAATTTACCGTTAAAACTGCTAATGCGTGCGCTGGCGCCTCCTGGGCATGAGCCACTTGACCCTATTATAGTTGCAGATGCTGTGTTTTCGACGATACTGAAAGAAACGTCGTCAAAATCAATTTCATACCGATCAAGGCTATTGTTATAGACTGAAGAAAAATTACCAGTACTTGCGGAAGCATCTACGGTGCCGGATGACAAAATTCGTCCTAACGCAAATGGAACACGTCTGGCTAGAGCATTGAAATCTGTTGCACTGACATCACCACCAAGCGGCACGACAACAACCTTAGATTTCTGAGCAATAGCATTGCCACTGCAAAGTATGCTTAGTAATAATAATAACTTAATACCGATTTTTCTATGGTTTGCTAGATCCATTTTAGATACCTCAATTGTCAGATTTGGTTCATTCTTTAAACTTAGCTGTTGGCATAATATCATCCTGGTAGAGATTTGCTATTTGCTACTGCTCTTTCTATGGTGCCAAGCCGATTGAACCCTAAATATACAAACCACATAGATGTTGATCGATCGATCTACTGACATTGGACAAAACTTGGTGAATAACATTAAATCAATCGTGTCTTAAAAATGTCAATATTTCTACAAAGATCAAAATGTCCAGTTTAAGTATCTCAGAGACAATTGTCCCGTTCACATCAACCCAGCTTAAAGCTAATAATATAGCTTCCATTTGATCAGAGTTGGGCTGATATCCAATCACGTAGTTGAGATTCTGGCAACGCTCCCGACATACGGGCTGTCTCCTTGGCCGACTTGAATAGGATTAAGGTCGGAATGGATCGAATATTCCATCGTGTCGCCAACTGTTGGTTGGATTCCGTGTTTAATTTAGCGAACCTCACGGTGCCCATAATCTCATCGGCCACTTTTTCATAAGTTGGCGCGAAACTCCGGCAGGGTCCGCACCACGGTGCCCAGCAGTCGACTAATACAGGTATGTCGGTGTTTTGTAACGTTCGAGCCGCATTCGCTTCGGTCAACTCAATCACGTTTTGAATGAAGATAGGTTGCTTACAAGAACCGCATTTTGGTTCATCTTTTAACCGAGCGGTGGGAATGCGATTAATGCTCCCACACTCGGTGCATACTAGCTTGGTTGAATCCATAGTATTAATCAATCACTAGTGCTAGTTGTCAGATTCGAGTTTTCGGAATTCGACATCAGCGTCGGCCGCTAAGTAGATGGAAGCAGCGAAAGCAGCCACATTTTGCGCTAACTCATCACGATCAATCTTATCTAGGGTATCGTCTGGTGTATGGTGTAAATCGAAATAGTCCATCCCGTTTTGTTTCAAACGGATGGTCGGTACACCTTTGGCGGCCATTGGGATAATGTCTGGTCCGCCACCTGGCTCTTCTGAGCCCCCTCTCACAATACCCAATGGTGCAACGACTTGAGCTATTTCGTCGATGGCCTTATTAGCCTCTGGATTCGTATTTGATACCAGTTGCCATACGGTTCCAGCACCAAAATCCGATTCAGTGGCAAGCACATGATTAGTCAAATTTGCCTCATGTTGTTTTGCATAGGCGAAGGCACCTAATAAACCAACTTCCTCGGCGCCAAACATCACGACTCGAATGGTGCGTTTGGGGCGTTTCGGCAGATCAGCGATAAGCTTTGCGGCAGCTGTGGTAATGGCTACGCCAGCGCCATCATCCACCGCACCTGTTCCTAGATCCCAGCTGTCTAAGTGTCCACCGATTAACACGATTTCGTCAGGCATTTCACTACCAACCAAATCAAGGATCACATTTCCACTTTCTCTCTCACCTTTCCATTGAGACCCGGATTGCAACGATATTGTGATTTGTTTTTCTAGATTGTGTAATCTTCTAATGTGATCGGCATCTGGGTTAGAGACTGCAATAACTGGAATCTTGGCCCATAAGTCTCCCTCTTTTTTGCTCATCATTCCGGTATGCGGGAATCGACGTGAATCAGAGCCGACAGATCGTATCACCAAGGCTTTGGCACCTGCCTTCTCAGCCAACTGCCACCCTACTCGCCGCTTGATATTTGCTTGGCTATAGCCACCGCCTGTTTGGCTTTTAACTAGGATTTCGCCATCGACGAATGCGATTTTCCCATCTAACTCCCCCTCGTCAATATTTCTTAGTTCATTAATGTCACGAAAATAGTGAATCGGGGCTGTAATGGTGTCTTCGCTGGGGGCAGCTCCTCCAAGAGCCGTGCCGTATAGATCTTGTTGGTAAGGACTCTCTATCGAGATCTGCAGTTCACCCCTGTCCCAAAATGGCATTGTGAATGACTCAACAGTCACGCGATCAAAGCCAAGTTCATTACCTAGTTTAACACCCCAATCCCGAGCGCGTTTTTCCGCTTTGGAACCGGCCAATCTCGGCCCCACTTCCGTTGTTAATGATTCAACAATTTCGTAGCCCAAGTTACTTTCAAGCGCTCGTTGTATAAGACTTTGAGCTGTTTTTGTTTGCGCCGGCGTGAAAACGCTTTTATCGGCTGCCAAAGTCGAAATCGAAGTAAGGAATAAGCCAAGGCAAAAACCGAGGTTTTTAAGGTCTTTCATGTGAGTTTTTTATTTTAAGGGAATAGTGTTCGCGTCATACTCGGGTAAAAAGTCTTCTTTTTTCCCACCCAAAGCTCGGAGCCCTGCGAATGCGGTCTTCAGCAGTAGTCGGTTTGGGATATGGTACAACTTACCAAATTTTCTGGAGATGTTTTGAACTTTCGACGTTCTATCAAAGCGATTGAATTGATATTTTTTTATCGCAGTTTTTACCGAATTACATTCGGTCAAACAGCGATCCAAAATTCTTGCATCCTCTATCGCCATGGCAGCCCCAGAAGCAATAAACGGCAAGGTGGCGTGAGCGGCATCTCCGAGCAAAACGACACGATCCGTGCCCCACTTATTGATAGGCCGATGATCATAAAGCGCCCATTGGTAACACTGATCTCTCTCGACTGAATCGATCACAGTTTCGACCATGGGGTGCCAACCACTAAAGTCTTTTTGCAGCTCCCTCACATCGCCTTTGGATTTCCATGAATCGCCGGCATGACTTTGTTTTTCAACCACGCCAACCATATTAAGCAACTCTCCTGCACGCAGGTAGTACAGCACCATATGCTTTCTGGGCCCGACGAAGTTTGTGGTGACTGTTGGCATGAAATCAGCGGGAAGCTTATTGGTGGCAACGGTCGCTCGCCAAGCCACATTCCCAGTGTAAACCGCACTCTTATCGCTATGTATTTGTTTTCTTATCGTGGACCTTATGCCATCGCTGGCAATCAGTAGGTCGCCTTGGAACGTCTCTCCTGAAGATAAAATGACACGTACCTGATCGCTTGTCTCCTCAAAGTCTCTAACGTCTGAGTCTGTCAATACATCAACGGATGAATGGGCTCCAGCAGCCTCATAAAGCATGGCGTACAAATCAGCCCGATGAATATGAAAATATGGTGCACCATACTTGTCTTCATACTTTTTTCCTAATTCGACTTGGTAGAGCGGCGACCCATATAAATAATCTCTGAACACTATCTCTCGAGGTTTGACTGACACCTGCTCTATTTGATGCCTCAAACCCAGATGATCAAGCACCCTGACAGCGTTGGCACCGCACTGTATGCCAGCGCCGATATCCTGCACTTTGGATGAGCGTTCAAATACTGTCACCTGATGACCGGAGCGAGCAAGGCACAGTGCGGCGGTTAATCCACCTATGCCACCACCTACGATTAAAACGTTTTTAGACATCGCGCAACATCATTATTGATCAGCAGAGATCCCGATAAACTCTGTGATGCTATTTAATACCAAGGTATAAGCTTCAACAGGCAGCATATGACCAGCACCTTCAACTAAGATAACCTTTGCACAAAGCACTGATGCCGTGAGTTGACCCTGTGCTACCGGCGTCATTTTGTCCTCTTTAGAGAGCACCATCAACGCCTTTATCTTCATACTTTCTGCTCTTTTTGCTGCATTCTCGCCGTTGGTGTAATTAGCACATGCAATTAGATCGTTAGCCAGTGGATTCTGTGTCATAAGTCCAATGGACTCATCAATCGACCAATCTAAAGACCCTTTTTTGATCTTTTGCTGAGTCGCCTCACTCAAGCTCCACTTCATCATTAATGTGGCTGCCTCTTCTGGCGAACGCTTTGCCAGATCAATAAGATCTTGGTTCACTGGAATCGCCAGCGAAGTGGCAATACCAATTAAACCAAGATTCTCATTGCCAAATGTAGCTGCGTATTCAAGTCCGACGAGAAAGCCTTGCGAGTGACCTATAATAAAATCAAATGACAGGCCCAAGTGTTTTTCGACCGTTTTTAACCAAGCTGCGGAGTCTTCAACTGATTCCAGCGGCTCGCCTTTAGACTGACCATGTGCTGGAAAATCGAGCGCCAACACATTGAAACCTTTATCAGCGAAGTAATCAGTGTATTGAGTCCAGTATGTGTGATCGCAACCAGCTCCATGCAAAAAGACAATGCTTGGCGCATGCTCGTTGAGCTCGTGAGCATGCGGGCCCAAACAAATATTGACACCTTCGATGTTAAAAATTTTCATTTACTATTCGCTACTGATGGTTTTTTAAAAACTGAGTATTTCGTCAAAAAAGACATAAGAACCTCTGATTCAATCGAGTTTAGCCTGTGTTTACGTTTCAGAAAACTCATATTCAAGGCATCGAAGCGCCGTATCGTAGTCATTCTACGGTCAAGCTTTGTAACGCCGAAGGTGAGTTTTCTGAACGAAACTCATACGGGGCGGAGCTTAGGGCGCTGTGGATCTGCATTATTCGCAATATGTGGGGAACAACCACACATAATTAGTCTCGCCTTGCCCAGAACGCCCACTGACACCCCCACAGGCAAAATCGATTAAATCAGAGGTTCCACAACATAAAAAAAGCCTCGAACACATCGAGGCTTTTTTTGCTTGATTGATTCGACCCTATTAATCGAAAGACTTTATTCCTGGATAGACAGCTTTATCACCAAGTTCCTGCTCAATACGCAGTAGTTGGTTGTATTTTGCCACGCGATCAGAGCGGCACAATGAACCTGTTTTGATCTGTCCAGCTGCGGTAGCAACCGCTAAATCCGCGATAGTAGTGTCTTCGGTTTCACCTGAACGATGTGAAATGGTCGCTTTAAAACCAGCGTCCTGAGCCATCTTGATAGCATCCATAGTCTCAGTTAGAGAACCAATTTGGTTAAACTTGATCAGAATTGAATTACCCACACCTTCATCAATGCCGCGCTTCAATATCTTGGTGTTTGTAACGAATAGATCATCACCGGTTAATTGTATGTCGGAGCCAACTCGGTTGGTTAAATCTGCCCAACCGTCCCAGTCATCTTCAGCCATACCATCTTCGATGGTAATAATGGGGTATTTACGAACCCATGCTTCGAGATAAGCTGCGAACTCTTTAGAGTCTAATGATTTTCCTTCAGCGCTAAGTGTGTATTTACCATCTTGGTAGAATTCAGTACTCGCAACATCAAGACCAATCATAATGTCTTCGCCAGCTTTATAGCCGGCTTTCTCTATCGCTTCGATGATAATACCAACCGCAGCCTCGTTACTCTCTAGGTTTGGGGCAAAGCCACCTTCGTCACCTACAGCCGTACTAAGACCCATACCGTGAAGCACTTTCGCTAGTGAATGAAACACTTCTGCGCCCGCTCTCAAGGCTTCACCGAATGTCGGCAAACCAGTGGGGAGAATCATGAACTCTTGAAAATCGATTGAATTATCCGCGTGCTCACCACCATTGATGATATTCATTTGCGGCACCGGCATCGCATAAGTGTCGTTGCCGAACAATTCAGCGTAGTGGGCGTAAAGCGGGATGCCTTTACTTGCTGCCGCAGCCTTAGAGACCGCTAAAGAAA
>JAKVBA010000062.1:0-9532 GCA_022447525.1 Gammaproteobacteria bacterium | reverse complement strand
CACCTAGGTTTGATTTGTTCTCAGTGCCATCTAAGTCAATCATCAATTGATCTAGAGCTCGTTGATCCAATGCGTTTTTGCCTTTCAAGGCTTCAGCTATGACGGAGTTGGCATTGGCAACTGCTTTTTGTACGCCTTTGCCAAGGTAGCGAGACTTGTCTCCGTCTCGAAGCTCAAGCGCTTCAAGAGAACCAGTAGATGCTCCAGAAGGTGCCGCCGCACGTCCAAAAGATCCATCAGCCAAGACCACATCGGCTTCAACAGTTGGGTTACCTCGTGAATCTAAAATTTCACGAGCAGAAATTGATTGAATAGTAGACATTCTTACGACTCATTTAAGTTTGAATATGAATTTCTGGTTTTGAGACTAGTATCCGCTGTCGTCAAAACCACCAGCTTTCGTGGATTGGTCAAGCTGTTGTAAAACGGTTAGTAAGGCTTTTAATTTTTGCGTTGGCCATGCATTTGGACCATCACTTTTTGCATTTTCCGGGTCTGGGTGAGTTTCCATAAATAGACCAGAAACTCCGGCCGCAACCGCTGCTCTAGCTAACACAGGAACAAACTCTCGTTGGCCTCCTGAACGGTCACCCTTGCCGCCTGGCAGTTGTACTGAATGCGTGGCATCAAAAACAACCGGGCAACCAGTCTCACGCATTTGTGCAAGACCTCGCATATCGACTACTAGGTTGTTGTAACCAAAAGATGCACCTCGTTCACACACTGTTACTCGACCCTTTCCGCCCGCGGCTTCGGCTTTCTTGGTAACATTGACCATCTCCGGTGGTGACAAAAACTGACCCTTTTTGATGTTTACAGGAATACCACATGCTCCAACTGCTTCAATTAGGTCGGTCTGTCGACATAGAAACGCTGGCGTTTGAATCATATCGACATACTTCGCTGCATGCTCCACTTGCTCCGGTGTATGAACATCGGTCAACACCGGCATCCCGGTGGATTCGCGAACTTCCTGCAGTATTTCTAAACCTTCTTGCACGCCAGGACCACGAAAGGAGGATCCGGATGTGCGATTCGCCTTGTCGAATGATGATTTGTACAGAGCATTGATTCCCAACTCGCCAGTAATATCACGAATCATCTTCGCGGTTTCAAGCGCAAACTCCCTTGATTCAATTACACAAGGTCCAGCGATAAGAAAGAATGGTTTGTCTAAGCCTACTTCAAAATCAGCAATTTTCATTTTTGTTAAAACCTACGATTAGGACAACTTACTTACATAAGGCAGTTGTGGCAACGAACTTAAGCTCGTCTAGCTCGCTTCTTTTAATTGGCGAGCGGCTTGGATGTATGAAGAGAATAACGGATGACCGTCTCTTGGGCTAGAGGTAAATTCAGGATGAAACTGCACACCTACAAACCAAGGATGATCGGGAATCTCTATGATTTCTACCAAGTCATCGTCCGAAGTACCGGCAATGATCAACCCCGCTTCAACCAGTTGTGGTCTCAATAGATTGTTAAATTCATATCGGTGCCTGTGACGTTCTACAATCGTGTCAGTACCATATACCTGTCTCGACTTAGAGCCCTCTGCCAAATGACATTTCTGACCACCCAGACGCATAGTGCCACCGAGGTCAGAGTTCTCGTCTCTGTGCTGCACATTACCCTCTTCGTCCGTCCATTCTGTAATCAGACCGATTACCTGATAAGGTGACTTGGAGTTAAACTCGGACGAGTTGGCATCGTCCATGCCGGCAACATTTCTAGCATAATCGATAACCGCAACTTGCATTCCCAAGCAGATGCCAAGGTAAGGTGTTTTAGTCTCACGAGCGTATTTAGCCGCCAAGATCTTACCTTCCGTACCTCGATCTCCAAAACCACCAGCGACAAGAACAGCGTCGCAACCTTCAAGTAGCTCAACGCCCTGGGTTTCTAAATCTTCGGCGTCAATATAGTTAATATTGACCTTGGTAAGGGTATGAATACCTGCGTGGATCAGTGACTCAGACAAAGATTTATAAGATTCAGTGAGATCGACGTATTTACCCACCAAAGCGATTTTCACGTTGTTAGTTGGGTTTGCTTTACGATGAACCACGTCTTCCCATTCACTTAGATCCGCTGGAGGACAATCAAGTCTTAAATGTTTAACCACCAATTCGTCTACTTTCTGGTCTCGATAAAGCAAGGGGATCTGATAGATATTTTCGACGTCTTCTCCGGAAATTACCGCTTCAGGCACTACGTTAGTGAAAAGCGCTATTTTTCGACGCGCATTATCTGGTAGAGGGTCTTTTACTCGACATAAAAGAATATCTGGTTGAATACCGATGCTTCGTAATTCTTTTACAGAGTGCTGTGTTGGTTTGGTTTTGATTTCACCTGCTACGTCGATGTATGGCACTAAGGTCAGATGAATAAACATGACGTTGTCGTAACCTTTTTCAATGCGCATTTGACGAATCGCTTCCATAAAAGGCAAGGACTCAATATCACCGACAGTGCCACCGATTTCCACCAAAGCGACATCGACGTCGCCAGCGCCGTCCTCGATAGCCGATTTCATCTCATTGGTAATATGAGGAATCACTTGAACGGTGCCGCCTAGGTAGTCTCCTCTTCGCTCTTTACGCAATACTCGCTCGTATATTCGACCAGTAGTAAAATTGTTTTTTTGCGATAGCGTGGTCCTGATAAAACGTTCGTAATGCCCTAAGTCAAGGTCTGTTTCAGCCCCATCCTCGGTAACAAAAACTTCACCGTGCTGAAACGGGCTCATAGTACCCGGGTCAACGTTGATGTAGGGGTCAAGTTTCATCAGTGTCACTTTAAGGCCGCGCGACTCTAATAAGGTGGCGAGGGAAGCCGCTGCGATCCCTTTACCTAAGGAAGAAACAACACCACCAGTTATGAATACATATTTAGTCATTTAAGACGCCTTCTGGGCACATATAAAGTGCCGGATAAAGAGGTAAATAGTTCTTATCAATGGATACCATGGTTCATTTGTTAATCTTCCCTAAATCATTGATATTTATTTGAGAAATTATAACGCCATGGTTAAGAAACGTTTTTGAGATGCGCGCATTGTAGATTAAACAGTCAACAATCAGTGCCTCTCCAGAAGGTTCTACATGATACTAGACCCGTCTTTTGGTAACAATATTTTTAATCAATATAAGACGAAAAATACACTAATTTTCCCTTTGACAAAATGCTAAAAACCAGCGATGTCTTTGTTTGCCAGCGATCACTGTCACCGCTTCGAGACATAATCAATTTAACTCTAGCATTCAGCATACGAAAAAGAGGATACTGCATCACCGCTCGACCAAATCAATTTCTACTGAGCGGAAGGTACATTAACCTTAGCCACCTTTCCTTAGCATAAAATAAGCAGTCTTTACATGGCATAAAAAAAGACGGATAAAGCGTATAAACTCTATCCGTCTTTATTGTAGTTTGGCTGAGTATTTTACTCAGGTACTACCGTGACGCTTACATTGAAGCTTACTTCAGGGTGAACGATCACGTTAACTTCGTACTCACCCACTAGCTTGAGTGGGCCTTCAGGAAGTTGGACTTCTGACTTAGCGATTTCCAAACCTTGCGCAGTGAAAGCATCAGAAATTTCGATAACGCCAACAGAACCAAACAGCTTACCTTCATCACTAGCCAGACCAGCGATTTCAACAGACTTGCCTTCAAGTTCTTTAGCCCTTGCTTGCGCCGCTTGGAGCTTGTCAGCAGACGCTTTCTCTAACTCGGCTCTGCGCTCTTCAAAAATTTTAATATTTTCTTCAGTAGCAACAGTAGCTAAGCCTTGAGGAACGAGGTAGTTACGAGCATAACCAGGCTTTACTTTAACCAGATCGCCTAAATTGCCTAAGTTGGCGATCTTTTCTAATAGGATTACTTGCATGATGTTCTCCTACTATTTATGACTATCAGTGTAAGGCAACAACGCTAAATAGCGAGCATTCTTAATAGCCGAAGCAAGCTGGCGTTGAAAACGCGCTGCTGTACCTGTGTTACGACTAGGAATGATTTTGCCAGACTCAGATACGAACGATTTAAGTGTCGCTAAGTCTTTGTAATCGATATGAGTAGCGCCTTCAGCAGTGAAACGGCAAAAGCGGCGACGCATTTGACGAAAACCGCCGCGTCTTTTCTTAGGTGCATTACGTCTCATTACTCCGCCTCCTCAGTTGTTTCTTCTTTCACTTCTTCAGCTGATTCCGCTGCTTTTGCTGCTGCTGCTTCAGCTTCGGCTTTTGCCTTTGCTTCGGCTTCAGCTGCACGGGCAGCATCACGCTCTTCGTCACGTTGACGCTCAGCTTCGACTTCCTTCATCATAATGGAAGGCTCCGTCTCAGCGCCTTTCATCTTAAGCACAAGGCTACGAATGATTGCATCATTAAAACGGAATAAATTCTCGACTTCATCCAGCGTCTCTTGATTAACTTCTACGTTCATCATCACGTAGTGAGCTTTGTGGATTTTATTAATCGGGTAAGCTAACTGGCGGCGACCCCAGTCTTCGTAGCGATGAACGGTACCACCGCCCTGCTCTATAACGCCTTTGTAGCGATCGGCCATCGCAGTGACCTGCTCGCTTTGATCTGGGTGAACCAGATAAACGATTTCGTAATGTCTCATTTGAGCTCCTCACGGTTAATTAGTTTCCCGCCGAAATAATCACAAACCCAAGGTAATTCTTGGCTTGATTACTGACAGTGAAACAAGGAGTAAGGTCAATCTTAAGAATGATTAACCAATAAAAAATGGCTCAAATAGAATAGCCCCAAGGCACCCTCTATCGAGCGAAGCGCGATTCTAGCCCAAGCAATTTGAACTTGCAAAGCATTCGAAGCCAAAAGACCGTAAAATAAACCAAGATAGTACGTTAACTGACTTCTAAAATAGCCCAATGCCAACCTTTGAACATCTAAAACTCGCTGACAAAGTTTCATTCACTGAGCTCGAAGGCGAGGCCGTTTTGCTTAATCTAAACACGGGCGCCTATTTTGGCTTAAATCGTGTGGGCACGACACTAATAAATTTGATCCAAGGTGATCATTCTATACAGATCGCAGCGGAAAAGATTGCAATTGAATACGGCGTCTCCACTGAAATCGCCAAACATGACATAAACGCTCTGATTCAGGACATGTTGAGCCAAGGTCTTTTGGTTGATGCGAAAAGCTAGCGTATTATTTGAACAACATCATGGACTACCAAACGGATGAGAAACTGAAAGAGATTACAGCCTGCTTACTGGGCGATAGTAAAGTTCAGCATCTATTCACAAAATATCAAGATGAGACGATACCTCTTCTTGAGCATCATGGCCTTAGTGCTTTGATTTATGAGAATCAAGATCTAAATAGAACTGTTCCCAACATAAACCCTGTGGCGCTCAAAAAAGCCAAGTCCCACATAGCCATGGCGGTAGCTAACGAAAGTTTAAAGTTTAGCGAATGCACAAAAATAATTAATTCCCTGACTGTTGAGGGACTCGAAGACTATGTGATCTTTAAGGGCTGGGCTCTGGCATACAGCGTCTACACCAAACCTTGGCTTCGCCCCAGAACCGATATAGACATACTGGTAGAACAGTCTCAAGTCGCGCGATACCATGAGTTTCTGATAACGAACGGGTTTACGCGAGAATTTGCCATTGAGGGTGATCTAATCTCCTACCAATCGGGATATTCAAAAGCCTTATCACGCCATTCAGTCATTTATATTGACTTACATTGGCAAGTAAGCAATCGACAATGCATTGCTGGCGTGTTTGAGGTAAATGGCATCATTAGTCGCGCACAGAAAATCAAACATAGCGTTGCAAACTTTATCATTCCATCGCAGGTCGATAGCATGCTGCTGGCTTGCCAACATCGCCTCGGACACCATCATAGCGAGGAACGTCTCATATGGTTATATGATATTTATCTCTTGGCTAAATCATTTAGCGAAAAAGACTGGTCGGATTTTCTAATTAAGACAGAAGAACTAAAGTTGGCGAACTTGAATTACGACGCATTAACTAAAATACAAAGACTCTTTTCTGCTCAAGTTCCAGAGGAAGTAACCAAAAAACTAAATCAGCTGTGCAAACAGAATGAACCCAGCGCAATTTTTCTAAATCGCAGATTATCAAACTGGCAAATTTTAAGGAGTGATATTTCATCGATAAACGGTTTCGGTAACAAACTACGATTCTTACGTCAATCCGCATTTCCCAGTGGTGACTACATCAAACAAAGGATGGCAACCAAATCAGTGAGCTGGGGATATGTAAAACGTATGTATTTGGGACTCTACCGCTTATTCGGCAATTAATGAAGACTGCTTACACAAACTAATAAGACTGACTATTTATATCCGCAAGATAGCTTACTATTTCTTCTCGCAGAGTAGTCAACTGCAGCAGATCCCGCGGGTATGATAGCTCGATCATTGGCACTTTATTGGCAACATAGGTCGAAAACTTTGTGTGTCGCTCCATCATGCTTTTAGAAAAGAGTCTGGCAGCAATGGTATGACGAACTACCTGCAACATTGATTCTGCTTTAGTCATTCTTCTAAAACTGATTTTTAACGCAGGCTTGGGGTTTATTCTAAATAGATAATCGAGTTTAGGGGAACCCAGTTCAATACTCGGCGCGCAGGCTCCACTTAACTTCAGTTGAGGAAATTCTGCAGAAGCCTTAACCCCGCTCTGCCCCTTTTCATAAAGAATTGGCAGGATATCGTCTGAAATTTGACGCCAAGCTCCGCCAGCCTCCCAAGCTAGTGTTGACTTGCCAGCGCCCGATTCTGCTATAAAACCGACCACCCCCGCAGTGGTAGAAACTGCGCTGGCGTGTAAGCAATAGGTCTTTAACCTTGCCATCAACACCATCATAGCTGGCCCAGTGAGTAGCTCAACATTGACCATATTTGCAAACCCACCCTCTCTTAGAAGATGAATGTGATGATGAGCTAAGTCCAGTTCGCAAACAGCTTGGCCTTCAAAACTCAGCGTCGCAAAACTGCGTCTTCGATGAAATGAAATCTCTCGCTCTCGATTACCGAATGGAGCCGGGCCAGTGTAAATTTCCTCTAAGCTTTGGTCGCGGTACTTGTTGGTCGCAAACGACTCTGCAGCCATCGAAGCTTCTACTACGTTCTCTAATGGGGCTTCGCCCACGTGAAAGCGTTGCAATGCAGTACATGGGGTTTGGAACAGGGCATCTACACCAGCAAATCGATACTGCTGAGCCTCGGTCCAATCCGAGGTTGCTTGAGTACTAACTATGATCATACTGGTTGGGTAACATTAGCTGTCATTCGTCTAAAATCAATTGTCTACTGTATGGTATTACCATATAAGTTGAGAGTAAGCATAACTTATTAATATACAATAATAAAAATCGTCGATTTTAGCGGGTCCATATATGCCGAGTATCTTAGAGCGTTATCAGTCATTGTCTAAGCTTCCAGGTGGTAAAATGCTGTTTGCCAAATTGGTAGGTTTCAATGCTCCATTCTTTGCAAAGATCAAACCCATTTTCATAGACTTGAGACCTGCTTACTGCGAAACGAGGATCAAAGATCGGAGAGCAGTGAGAAATCATCTGGGCACCATAAATGCCGGAGCTCTATGTTCAATGGCTGAAATGACGGGTGGATTGGCTCTAGACACCATCGTTCCTTCGAGTATGCGGTGGATCCCCAAAACTATGACGGTAAACTACGTCGCTAAGGCCATTGGAACCATTACAGCAATCAGTGAATTTGCACCAGAGATAGTCAAGGAAGGCGATATTGAGATCCCAATTGTTGTTTCTAACGAAGCAGGAAAAACCGTGTTTACCGCAGCTATTACTTTCTATGTGAGCAATAAGAAGAAGTAAACGCTAACGAGCTTTATTTTTCTGGAAAGAACGTTTCATTGGCTGAAGATTGATTTCTTCAGTCACAACGTGACGAGGCTGCTGCAATGCGGCATAAATCGCCTGTTGAACATCTTCGGGGTCTAGGACAAAATCACGGCCCTGCATGGGTGCAAAATTGAGCTGATCAAAAAATTGGCTGTCAGTTGGGCCGGGGTTTACCAAATTTACTCTGATGTTTGAATTAGCGCACTCAGCTCGAATACTTTGCGCCAAACCTCTGATAGCAAACTTGGAAGCGCAATAGACGCTACCTGCTTTTGCGCCCTGCAGAGCTGACTCACTGCCAACTAAAACAATGTCACCACCACCATTTGCTTTCATAAGAGGTAAATAGTGCTTTAAAAGGTAGAGATTACTGACCAAATTAGTATCAACAACCTCCTTTATTTGAGCAAAAGAAAATTGCTCAAGACCACCAAACCGGCCAAATCCGGCATTGAGAACTAGAAGACCTATGTCTCTGGGCAGAGTCGTGAGGGCTTTCTCCAAAGCTTGGAGATTGCTAAGATCGCATTGAATTTGTTGTAGCGAATCACCAACAAAATCCGCGAGCGTATTTTCAGAGAAACGGGAAAAATCTCTTCCTAGCGCATTAACCTCAACACCATCCTTTAACAGCATTTTTGTTACCGCGAGTCCGATTCCTTTGGTGGCTCCTGTAACAAGCGCTTTCGAATTAACTAAATTATCCATAAAACATCAACTAACTAGGCGATTGGATCTTATTGTTGTAGGACCCATAAGCAAACAATTTACTTGAATCTATGTACTCCTCGCACATTCCCCCTATTTGCGACAGCGCTTGGTTTTCAATTTCCTGCCGATATACAATCATACCTTGTTCCTCATCGAGCCCGGCGTTCAATAGCCAATTCTCCGGATAGAGTCTTTGAATAATCTTATGAAAACCCTTAGGAAGTCTAAAGCCACCTAAAGTGACACTGTCAATTCCCTCTATATTTAACTGTGAAAAAACCAAATCGATAGCGTCGCGATAATCTTGCAGATAGTCTTGGTGCCAGACAATCGGATCAAAACGCAAACCAACTCTCCATCCCGCCTCTTGCAAACGCTGCATCGCTTCAATTCGTTTACGCAGCGATGGCGCTCCGTGCTCAACCGACTTAGCAACAAGTTCTGAGCTTAAACTGTAGGCAACAACAACGTTATCAAGGGGCTTGGTATTTAACAGAGATCGAATCTGTGTGCTTTTAGTTCGTAGTTCAAGAACCGCGTTTTGCAGCCCTTCAAAAACAGCTAAAAAATGTTCAGCAAAACCTGTAACTGGTTCGTAGGCTAAACTATCGCAATCGTATCCAGAGAAGAACCAGGCCGGATTTTCATCCTCTTTATGCTTTGCTGCGACCGATCTGATCTCATTGGCAAATTCATCGTAATTTACGAACAAGACGTAATTTGCGCTACGCAACATACCCTGTAAAAAGCAATAACGGCAATCGTAGACACAATTTAGCATGTGCGAAAAATAATAATGAGCTCCACCACCAGTCTCGTATTGAGCGGGTGTTGGCATCACCATATTGCCCTTTTTTTGAGCCAATATTAAATTTGGACTTTGCTTTTGTATACGAAAGTTTTGCTTGGCTGCGTTAAATACC
>JAKVBA010000061.1:6821-16738 GCA_022447525.1 Gammaproteobacteria bacterium | reverse complement strand
CGAGCGTCTTGATAAACTGCCCGCGAAAAAATCGCCCCATCACCGAATTTGCTGAATCAGCCGCCTGAGCAGGCATATTCGCTAACGAGTTCGCGAAGATTGATGGCAGACTTTCTATCTTCTCAAACTGACTGGCGTTTATGGTAGATGGCAGTTTGTCAAAAAGAGATTGGGCTTGTACACCAGATTTACTATTTGGTTGATTCGTTGTTTCCATAATTCGACCTACCCCGAGTTTATCTATTTTAGTTATTTGGCTTTAGTTAGAAACTCCCGCACCAGAGCCGCCTTTTATATTCAGTCGCTGCAGTAGTGCGACCGCTGTGAAAGTTTGATTCTATTGAACTGCTAAATAATCTATAAACTTTATAACTTCCGAGATTCATCAGCCGGATGGCGATAAAACGGCACTTTTTTACACCAGAGCTTTAGGGCTTGCCAGTAGATCCCGATTAATACCTTAGCGCACATTAGAGGATATTTAAATGGTAACCAACTAGCCTCACGACGATCCAATGCCCTACCTTGTAAATTTAAAGTAGCATTAAACACCAATTCATTATTCTGGCTCAAATTCATTGAGATCTTAAATCGCTTGGGGTCAAGGCAATATTTCCATTGATACTCTAAGTTCATTGGCATGAATGGAGAAACATGAAATTGCTTATCGAAACATGCCTCATAGACGCTGTCTATTGAGCTCGGTTGCTCTGCTATATCGTGCACATAGCAAAACCGTTCATTCCAAGGTGTATTATGGATTTCACTTATAAAATAAGTCAGACTACCCTGCTCATAACACGCGTAAAATACCACGGGGTTATAGCAATGGCCCCAATAACTGAGATTTGAAATCAAATAAACATCACCATAAAATGTCTTACCAGTCTCCGACTCTACCTTGGCACGCACTTCATCGTAGAGACTCTTATCGCTGGGCAAATAATTATCTCGGTTAAAGCGAACTAGGTTAAAACGGTCGGAAGACCACCAGCGACTGATCGAGTCGATTAAGTGAATTTGTTTTATATCTAAGCATATTTGAAAAACCTTATATCTAAAATGATGCTCCACTGGCGTATTTCTGATATGCGTCAACACCCCCTCATAGATTGATAAGGGTTTCACTGTAATCCACCATCGAGCTGGCTTTGAGCTTGCTTCTGTTTGAAGGCTTCTCTGAGAAGCTTACAGGCTTGCACTGCGCTTCTAGCACCGTCCTCATGAAAGCCCCAGCCCCAGTAAGCACCGGTAAAATAGGCTCGATTCACCCCATTAATCTCCGGCAGACGTTTTTGAGCAGCGACACTCTCAGCGGTAAAAATAGGGTGCGAATAATAACGTTCAGCCAGAATAGCCTCGGGGTTAATCTGTTCAGTAGAATTGAGGGTAGTAAAAACATTAGTCTTTAAATTCAAACCCTGCAAGGAGTTCATCCAGTAATTTGCGGTACAACACTCAAGCGAATTTTGATCACAATCGTGCGGGACAACGGTATTCCAACTTGCCCATGACAGCGGATTCTCATGCATTAATGATTCATCAGTATGGACCACCACATGGTTCTTCTCAAATGGAATCGCAGCAAGTACCTCAGACTCAACACTCGAGGCATCAGTGAGCAGTTTGAGAGTGACGTCAGCATGAGTTGCGAACACTACGGCATCGAATTGGCTTTCTTCACTGGCTGTTTTTACAACTGCGCCGCCTTCACTACGTCGCACCTCTATAACCGGCTCTCCGATTCGCCACTCACAATTCAACTTGGTTTGCAGCGCCTCAACGTAGGAAGCAGAACCATTTTTTACTACTAACCATTGCGGTCGACCAAATATCTTCATAAGACCATGGCGTTCAAAAAAATCGACCAAGTGATATATTGGAAATTGATTTACTCGTTCAGGGGTAGCTGACCACAAAGCACTTATCATCGGCAACAAATGATCTTCAGAGAACTGCTTGCTGTAACCGTTGACTTTCAGATACTCAGCAACGCTCATTGTTTGGTTTGGCTCGGCTACCAGTAGTTTTTTGGCCTGACGATAGAATCTCAAGATGTCTAACACCATTCGCCAAAAACGAGGACGAAAGAGGTTACTGCGATCGCAAAAAAGCTTATTTGGGTTAGTCGCATTGTAAATTGTACCGGTTACATTATTGCGCGCTGAGAAACTCATATCCGTAGCCTGAGACTCCACTCCCAGTTCTTTCAACATGGCGGCAAAGTTAGGGTAATACTCTGGACAAAAGATAATGAAACCACTATCAATTCGGATTAGTGAATCATCGATATTAAACTCATGAGTGTCTGTATGACCACCTAACTTTTCTTCACTTTCAAATAGAGTAACTTCGCAATCCAAATGTAAATTATAAGCAGAGGTTAAACCTGAAATACCGCCACCGATAATGGCTACTCTGGGTTTGCTGTCCGCAAAATCGTTACCAACAGGGTTATTGTTGTGCAGTTTATAGTTTCCGTTTTTGATCGATTTATTCATGAGCGAAAATAAGCAGTCCCATTTATGACCTTGGTATGATTTTAGTATGGCCGATGATCGTGGTTTTAGAGTGTAATAGTAGCTGTGTTCGAGCGCGTGAAATAGACCAAACTAAACTCATAAGAAAATCACGCCAAATAGAACAACCATGATCCATGTGAATAGAAACAAAACAGCGTAAGCAAAATACAATAATAGTGTTTTACATATCGTCATTAACCAAGATTGTGCATAAACTCGCTTGAGACTCAGCGGCATGTAAAGGAACATCCATAACATTAATGCAGCAAACAGCCAGGAAGACGAGGCCTCTCCTGCTAGCATTCCTACTAATGTGATTAGCGTTAAATTTGCAAAAACAAAGCTCTGATTATGAACAACAAACACCAAATGCTGCGTATAAAAGAGTTTTTTACGCAGATACAAAAGCTTTACTAGCAGAGCAAAGACTGGCAACAGAATGAAAACAGCCGCAGGTGATATATCCAGAATTTTATCGATCAGAATATTGGGTCTTTCTTTACCCAGCTCGAAGGCCTCTACTATTTTTTTATCAAAAGCTTCGCCTAGTTCTTTTTCCTTTTCCTCTCCCAAAAATGGGATACTTATTTTGGTATCTAATCGAGCTTCGAGATCTTCACGCGAAGGCATATCTTTTGGTTTAACTTCTTGCTCAGTAGCTAGCTGTTGATCAACATCATTATTCACCGCGACGTTCACGTTCGAGAAAAAATTAGTCTGTATGGACAAGACCAAAAAGAAAACGATGCTTGTAATTAGATAAAGTCTTAGTGACGAAACATATCTAGCGCGGCGATTTGCAAAGTATTCCTGGGTGAGCTTCCCGGGCTTAAACCATAAATACAGCGTTGTTTTCCAGGCCCTTGAATTAAAGCTAAATACTCCCTCAAAAGCTTCATTGATCAACGACCAAAAATACCGATCAATTCCTTTGTGATTCTGTCCACAACTAAAACAAAACTGCCCTTGGATTTTCGCACCACAATTTGGGCAATTACCTTGATCTAATTTTTCACTCATTCAGTCGCCCTCTTCAACAAAAAGGTCTTTTCCATATTTGCGGTGATAATTAGGCGTATATTAAGCTATTACCCGATGTCTTTTTTGATAAAAACACAATTTTATCTAGCAGCCAAAACACGATCACTGAGCCACTTTAAAGAAGTTTATCACCTCTAGCCAGCCGCCTGTAATAGACGTAGGACGAGCAATTTAGACGCAATCAACTTCCATAGCGCTGCTGTTAGTTGCTCTGGGCCTGAGCCTCTCTCTCGTCAGGCTATGATCTTCGTCAAGATGTTAGCGAGCTGTAGTTTAAAAGCCTACTACTAAATACAGATTTAAAAGAGGCAGACAGCGACGATATAAGCCGGCTCTTCACACTTTTGGTATCCGTTACAGCTTAACTGTATTGTGATCATAATATGCAGTAGTAATACTCCAAGCGGATTGACAGGGTTCGCCTGCGCCGATCACAAGAATAACCAGAAATGGAATTAACAACCGGTATTAAAATTCCAAAAGCGCGTCTAACATAAGCGCGCCAATGTCGAATAGGTGATGGGAATTTTTAATATTTTCAATTAACCAATAATCCCTTGTCACCAAACATTGATCTCAATAGCAAGCGATCGATAAGACAAGGCATGGCGCCAATCCTTAACTAACTCTCACTCATATTAGATATTTTTCACCACAGTGAACCAATCAATTAATACTGATCGTGCAAGATGAGTTGATCGAGCACTTGGTCAAGTATCTACCTCTAATTAAAGTGGGGCCAACAACGTAATACCGAAAGGAGTATCAAGCGTAATGGCACCATTGGTCACCGTCATAACGTTTCCAGAGTAGTGGTCCTTTACTTTTGTACCATCGGCAAAGCGATCAAACAATGGGATGCTTTTCTGCCCATTTGGCAACCCCAACGCCACTAAAACTTCGCTCGTAAATCCACGCTGCTTCAGTTTACGTGAGAATATAAAGGGTTCCGCTTGTAATTGTGTATGTTTACCAGCTCCAACTGCAGGATAAGCCTTACGAAACTGCCCAAGCTTCTGCCAATGCAGTAACAGATTTTTAGTTTCCTGATTCTCTAAATCAACCCAATTCATGGGAACTCGCCAATGAGCATCACCGATTGCTCCCTCAGCAAACAACGGTCTCGCCAATTCATCTCCATAATAAATTTGCGCTGCGCCTGGTGCTAGTAGTAGTTTTATGGCCGCTTCATAGGGATCTTTGCGATCTTTATCGTAAGGCTCTGGGTCATCGTGAGAGACTAGGTAGTTGAGCACTGTTTTTCCCGCAAACATATCACTGTTTAACTCTCTCGAATAAAGAGCATACAAGTCCTGAATTGGTCTGCGCGCATGTGAAGCAAAGCCCATGTTAATCAGCGCGTCAAAGCCATGATCGAAAAAATCAACTTGCCTATCGCCATAGTCATATTTTCGAGTGCCCTTGGGCGTATATTTAAAGCCGTCGAGCCCAAATTCATAGACTTCACCCAGCATGAAAAATGGCTTATTACCCAGCGCTTTTGTGGGATTTTTATCTCTCCATTGTTCTAGGGCAGTAATACCCTCTTGCTTAACAATTCGCCATAATTCGGGCTCAACGTGTTTGGCTGTATCGACACGGAATCCATCGATACCATGGTCACGAACCCAGTCGGTAATCCACTTAATGATGTAATTCTTTGGTGCTCTAGGTAACTTGGTTCTCGAGAAAAACTCGTCTAGTTCAGCTAATTCCTGATCAAGCCTGCCCTCTCGTTTCCATTTTGCCAACAGAAATTTTGGTAATGCAACCGGCACGTCACTTTCGGTTTTTATATCTGTCAAACTCGGCGCTAAAGCACATTCCACCGTGTTTTCAAAATTATGGATACTCCAATTACAAAGAGGTCGGGTTCGAATCCAGTCACTCGGCCAAGCCGGATCTTTTTTGGTGGCGGGGCCGGTGTGATTCAAAATTACATCTGCCAAAACTCGGATTCCTTTATCGTGAGCGGCGTCGATCATCTCCTGCATTTGCGCCTCAGTACCAAAGTTAGGATCCACAGCGGTCCAATCTAGTGGCCAATACCCGTGAAACGGATAACTATCACCCCAATCGTCCTCCCAATAGCCATGTATTTGTTCGTATACAGGCGTCATCCAGATTACATCCACGCCTAAATTATTAAAATATCCCTCCCTTATTTTTTGAGTGACGCCGGCAATATCGCCACCCATGAAATTCCTTAACACCGCGCCATTGGTGCCACGTTCTAGCGTTAAATCATTAGTGGTTTCGCCATTGTGAAATCGATCAGTCAACATAAAATAGACCGTCGCATTACTCCAAAATGGATCATTCTCTACTTCGGGTGTTGGCGAACCTTGAGAAAATCGATTCGAAGATGGCGCACAACCAGACAAAAGGACAATAAGGACAAGAGAAATTAGGCTCAGTTTCAAATTAGGCATGGCTTAAATGATCGGCTAACAAGCGAAATTATAATGATGATTAGAATTCGAGAAGCTGTGATAACCACGCTACTCGGTCGACTGTATAGTTGATACAAGACAACGTTACTTCGTTCAACATTTAACATACGTATTCATTGCTCCCACAGACAGCTAGCCTAACAAGCTTTAGAACGGCGCCGACTGCATAAGATGTCTTTCAACCAACAAAGTTAACAATCAAAACGAAAAACTCCGCCAAAGGCGGAGTTTTTATAGCTTCTGTAGCTTAGTAAGCTAACAGCCAAATTACAATCTACTTGCAAACGTCATAACGAATCGCGACGCTCACCAATTAATCACTAACCTTTAGGCTTCACAAACTTGAGCGTCATCCTGTCACTTTCACCAATGGCTAGGTACTTTTCTTTGTCTTCCTCTTTGAGCGCCAAACTAGGTGGCAGACGCCACACACCCATATCATGGTCTTTAAGATCTTTCGAATTCGCATTGACATCGGATTTAGCCTCTAAAACAAAACCAGCCTTCTCGGCCGCTGCAATAATTCTGGACTCAGGCACATAACCCTTTTTTGCCCATTCAACGGCATCGCCCCCCTCCGGAGCTCTGTGTTGTACAACGCCTAACACTCCGCCTGGTTTTAGTACTTTAAAGAAATCCGAGTAAACGTCATCAACAATGCCAGTTCTGGTCCAACCATGGCTACTTCTAAACGTTAGAACCATATCGATTGAGTCTTCATCCCAAAGATTGCGCGACTCTGGTGGCGAGTAAGAAGCTACCTTTACTTGCCCGTACACATCTGGTAGCTCCTCGATATTATTTAGTAATGCATCATGCTGACGATAGCGGTATTTTGGTTGATCTGGCACCTCAACATCATAGCTACCAGCAACATAAATACCTGTATCACGCATCGCGGGTGCCAAAATTTCGGTATACCAACCACCGCCTGGTGCGATTTCTAAAACCGTCATGTCAGGCTTCAGGCCAAAGAACGCAAGTGTACCGAGGGGATGCCGGTACTTGTTTCTGGCTTTATTTTTTTCACTGCGATGATCGCCATACATCGCTGCTTCTACTTTGGCAACCAGTTCTGCATCCATGGCACTAGCTGTGTTAGACCCAAATACAATGGTGGCCAGAGCTACGATTAATAGGCTCTTTTTCATGGTTCTACTCCTGATGGTAAGGGGTTATATTTATATTTATTGTGCGGGGGATACTAACCCAAAGGGTATGAAATCGATGTTTTTACCTTAACGGTGATGACCGGCATCTTTGGTGTATTTTTAGCTGAATCACCCGAAGGATGTCCTCTTGATAAGATACTTCTTCTCTCAAAGCTAAAATTACAGACCAATAAAAAAGCTCTCAATAGCCCACAAGACCTAATTCTCTAAAAGCTTTTTGCGAATGTTCATGAGTATGGTGCCGTATTGATTTTCCCCTCTTCGGTCTCGCCCACAACCCCAATAATAATCATACATACTGCTCTCTACCAACTTTTTATCACCTGTACCTTTGAGAGCCTCAGCCATTTCTGGATACATTTGACATTGAAGATACAGGGCTCGGGTCATAACCGTGGTTCGAACTTTATTCCAATCCTTTCGTTTGGATTTAAACCATCGTTTGGCTAGCTTCCCAACTTGATCCATTGACTCAGCTGCAGCAACTTTATTTCTGTAGTCTAAATCAATAAAACGCATTGCTTGGAAGTAATGCTCCACAGTCTGGCATTCTAACTCATCCAATACAAAGGGCTTTATTGAGGTTCTGCACCAATGTTGATCTTCATCAAACATTGAGAAGTAGATAGCGTCCTCGTCAAGTTCTGGGAAAAGAGGCATAAGCGTTTAATTCTTTACAGTGATTAACAAGTGTTCTCGTTCGCAATGTAGCATACAAAATTGAATCGAGTTATCGTCATGACCTTTAGCAGTGGGTTTCAATGTTCACTCTAGCCATTCTTAATTTTTTCGACAATCTGGTCTGGTATCGCACAGCTTCTGTTTTTGACGTAATCATAAAACACAATAAGACCATTACCCCTTGCCGCTATGGCTTTGTGTCTAACACTATGGACCTCGTAATGCATTATAAATTTCTTTTCAGATAAGACTTCACATTTGGTTCCTATTTCGATTTCATCAGGATAATTCAGTGGCAATCGAAAATCGCACTCCGTACGCGCTAATATCGGGCCTATCTTGTTGCGCTCCATAAAATCATTAATACCAACTTCCGAGAAGTAGGCCATTCGGATGTCCTCAAAATATCTGAAATACACCGTATTGTTTACATGTTGGAAAGCATCCATGTCGCCCCACACCAGATCTTGTTTTAATACCAGCGAAAACTCGCTTCTATTTAACGTCATCATCGCGCCTCTATTTAGTAGTAGCCAATGTCCAAATTTGGGTTTCACATAAAAATGCAATACAACCCTTAACTTGCAAGGTATTGTTATCTACTCTCTTCAGTTTGGAAGAGTATGTTTTGTCAGCCTCTGGACTATAAATTTTGCCACCACGCCATTCTCTCTTTCCTTTTGCAAATCCGCTTAAAATTTGCATGCCAAGAATCTTTTGGCCGCTCTTTGATTTCACGTCCTCAACACTCTGACCGTCCTCCAAAGTAGCGGGATCAATCCATGTCACTTTGCCGCATGGCGTTCCATCACCGCAATCAAAAATCTTTATCTTAGAACCCCTATCCTCAACAAGAAACTCACCAAATACATCTTGCTCCGCTCCAAACACTGGGAGAGTAAGTAGAAATGAAACTGAGGCTATAAAAACTGATCGGCACATGATTTTCTCTCTAATATAAAAACTTGAAGCTTAGCAGGAGCTGCGGAGTTTTCAATAAAAGCCTAGAGCTGCGATCTCTGACTTTGCCAAGCTCGCTGATGAAAAAGAAGACGTAAGTAAATCCAGACAATCGACAGTCCATACGGCGCTTTGCAGCTTTACACGTCGCTAAGATATTCATGCAATGGGTAAACGAAGTCGTTATCGGTATTCTTGTTGGTCGAACGGCTGTCATTAGGGTCTACCCAAGCACAAGTCCCTGATGAGAAAATTGCTGGACAATATCTCTCTTTTTTATCCTAGCTACTGCTTAGATAGTCCTTCCAGCATGATTGTTAACTCAATGACCTTATATTAACCAATGCTACGCCGCCTAAAGTTTGGGCAGCGCACTCATGACACAGTTGACGCTACAAACGGTGATTTAAACAAAACCCGACTACATGGCATCAGTGCCGGTGTATCATATGCGTTGGAGCAATAAATTGGCGTCCTCGAAGTGTTACGAATATCTCAAAACGGGAAAGCCGATTGGGCGACATTAAGTTGCTTGCCATCAGCGGCCCAAACGCAGAGGGTGCACCAGCGGTAAATGATGCCGGTGTCGACTCTACTTGTGTCTTTACCGATCTTCTGCTTAACGAAAATCCACAAAATCGCCTACCTAACTGGCTAGCGCCGAGTGGCCAACTAAGTTAAATCGCAAAAATGACCGAACCAACAAACCCGAAGCCAAAAAACGCAAATCGAAAAAGCAAAGATCATGCAAGCCGATATCAGCGACAAGCCTTAGTGCGTGAGATTGGCCCATTTTCTCAGGCAAAGTTAAAAGAAGCGCATGTACTGATTGTCGGCGTCGGTGGCTTGGGTTCTCCTGTGAGCTTGTTTTTAGCAGGTGCCGGCGTTGGTGAGATTACGCTACTGGATCATGACATAGTCAGTCTCTCAAATTTACACAGACAGATTCTTTTTCAAGAATCGGACATCGGCGAATCAAAAGTTGAAGCTGCAAAGCACCGACTGCAAGCGTTAAATAGTGAAATTAAAATCAACGCAATTAATAGAGAACTAAGTATAGAAAATGTTTTTGAGCTCACCCAATCCGT
>JAKVBA010000061.1:0-6811 GCA_022447525.1 Gammaproteobacteria bacterium | reverse complement strand
GTCGTTGATGCAGCAGACAGTTTCCTGGTTAGCTACTTATTAAGCGATGCCTGCTTCAAACAACGCATTCCGTTAATCAGCGCTTCGGTGGTAGGTACTGAGGGTTACCTGGGTGTTTTTTGCGGCACCAAAGCCAAACCAGCTCCAAGTTTAAGATCGGTGTTCCCTACACCTTCATCTCAAGCCAAGAGTTGCGCTACAGCAGGAGTAACCGGACCAAGCGTCGGCATTATCGGCAGTTATCAAGCACAAGAGACAATCAAGGTTTTGCTTGGCGATCCGACTCAATTGCTTGGAAAATTAATGAACCTGAACTTGTGGAATTATCAGCAGACCATCATTGATTTTAGCTCCGCACCAGAGCCTTCATCTCAAGCAAAGATAATCGCAAAAGCGGAGTTGATCGAGAGTGACGTTTTATTAGACCTTCGTACTACCGATGAGGTATCGGAAACTCCAATAGTCGGTATAGCCAAGACCATCAGAGTAGAAAACATACCGCTTGACGAGTTAGCTATAAAGCATGAGACATTGCCTAAATCGACACGGATTGTATGTCTATGTCATAGCGGGCAACGTGCCCTATTTGCGGCTAATTGGCTACTTCAGCATGGACATTCCAGTATCGCGGTAACTGCATAATTGAATCGAGTTTATCAACCTGTTCGACCATCGCGACTTGAAACAGCTTTGGTGACGTCGGTAACCAATCGTTATCCGAAAACCTTCGCAGCACAAAACTCCGGCAACACCCGTTCGCCAGTAAATTGGTTCAGTACGATCGCTGTAAAAGTTTGGTTCTGGGCCCGGTGATGATATCGAGCTTAGACAGCCGATTTATAGATATCGATGCTGTATCCGCACCCACACACGACTTCATTCCGAGTGTTGATCTAATTTTGCGCTTCACATCAGCGCTGATTGCACTGTGTCCGAATCATGCAGTCAACAGACAAACAAGCAAGCTATTTAACTGAAATCTGAGGGAACTAACCGATCCCACAAACGATACGTTGCCCAGAAACCACAATGGAGTACGGGTTGCCGCTTTTAGAAAAGCCAGAAATTTGTACTTCAAGCTTCTACAGTCTAAAGCGCAGCAACGCAATATAATATCAGCTAAAGACCTGAGTCAAAGGGCGGGCGATCTATTACAGGATTCAAATTAAAGTCATCACTATTTTCATGCGCAAACAATAGAGAACAATGCCCAGCCGCTGCTGGACCAACAAACCCGATCTAAGTTCATTAAAAGTTCATTAAAAGATCATTAAAAGGAATCATCCTACCAACATACTCAGACTTATTTACAACGCCCTTTTCGGAAGCGGATTGAATCTCGACAAAGTTAAGCAGACCGATTAATCAATTGCGTTAGCCAGTAGGCTACTCCAGCACTCAATGCAAGTCCGTCTAAACAGAAGCAGCCCGAAATAAATTTTAATTCAAGGCTCAAATTAGCTTCGGTAAGCTCAAATCGACGCAGTTAACTGACTCTAACCAATCCCTATTTCTATCTTACTTTGTTGAATAAACGTATTTGACTCGTCTACACCAAATAGAGTCCTCCAATAATAATACGTTCATTCTTGGTCATGTAAGATTGCGGATAATAGCGAGTTGGTCTCTATAACTTTTAGTATCCCTGCATGAGAGTAATCCATATTTAACACAACAATCTTTTTACTTTTTTCAAAGCCAAAAGTCATAGTCAAGCCTGTTTACGATACCGGCTCGATTGACTCTTTTAATCTAGATTTCAGGCAGATTATCCGAACGACAGTTCAAGTGAAGATCAACACGCTGTAGACCCTCAAACAGGCCACTGCAAAGAACTAGGTAACCAATGCTCTTTGCTGCATCATTCCCATCGATATCAAACAAGGATCGGCTTGCTGTGACTCGACAAACTTAGTTTTAGAATTCATGCCATGCCAATCATTCAAAACTAATGATTGAGCCACTGCTCCCCCAAGGGTATTGCCAGGCCCTGCGACAATAAATAAATCCGGCGCGAACTCTTGCGCCGCCGTTCGTATCGCTTCGGTAAAATGGTAAGTTTCAACAACCTGAGTATTTAATGTATAGCCCCAGAGATCAGAGAGATCGCTTTCTGGCCACCAAATATGGCCGCGTCCATCTATAAGGGGTATTGAAGGGCTTTTGAGTAAAGAACTGCTTAGTCTCTCGCGCCCAGCTAACGCAACTGGCTCCTGCATCAAGGTATGGAAAGCAGCATGATTCGTTAATGTCATAGGAAAGCGTTCTTGTAATCTGGGTACAGACGACGAGAACGTCGAAAGCCCGGTCTGATTACCAGCTAAAACCAACATGCCACCCAAATCAATCGACAACTTGAGTGTATGATCAGGTTTTGTATCGATGTTCGCAATCAGCTCTAGTAAGGCCTGTCGATTCATTGTGTTGTCTTGCCAAGACTCGTCAACAAATGGATAAATCAGTTGCCCTCCAATCGAATACTCTTGCATTAACGCGCCCATGGTATTGACGATTGTAAATCCATCAACCGGTGTGACTGCTTGCGCCGCAGCTAACGCGGTATACCAACCCATGGAGTTTCCAGTAACCGCAACGATTTCAATATCGCTACGAATTGCCAAAGTATCCGCCAATGAACAAGCGTAGATAAGCGGTGACGCAATATCACCTCGCGTGTAGCGAGAAACCGAGTATCGCTCGGCCGAATCCAAATCGCTCAATAGCTGTTGATTTTGTTGCTCGCGGAGGCGATCGAATTCCGACAACATACCCAATTTGTCTTGATGATGAGTATGGAAATACCCCAATTCAGTCGCGTTATAGGTACCTCGACCCGGGCAAATTATGACGGCTGTCTTGTTCATTTAACTGCCTCATATATTGCTCTTGCTGCCTCAACTATGGTGTCTCTACTCGGCAATGGCAATGCGTAACCTGGCCCAGTCGCAATAAAACAATCGTCGGCTGTGACCCTGTCGATCGGTACAACGCAGTTTAATGCGAACAAACTGACCAGAGCCTCAGATTGACTGCCTGTGCGTCGACACTCATCGACCACTAAAATAGCTGAGCAACCCTCTACAATCTCGATTAAGCTGGACTCAGGAAGAGGCGAAAGCCAACGAATATCAATCACTCTGCAATCTAACTGGTATCGCTCTGCCAATTCTTTTTGTGCCTGTAGCGATAGATAAACGCCGTTAGCATAGGTCACAATAGCGACATCGGTACCCTCACCTCGACAGCCAATTTGACCTAGGCTAATGGTCTTTTCTGGTAATGGGTATTGCGACATCCACAATCCATCGCCCTGACTAAATAAATCTCGCATAGGGTAGAGTGCGATGGGTTCAACAAACACAACTACCCGCTGTTCCTCATAGGCGAGCCGTACGCATT
The DNA here is from genome assembly GCA_022447525.1 of Gammaproteobacteria bacterium. Taxonomy (GTDB): domain Bacteria; phylum Pseudomonadota; class Gammaproteobacteria; order Arenicellales; family Arenicellaceae; genus Arenicella. The sequence goes on along the minus strand of JAKVBA010000061.1, from coordinate 3,412 downwards.
CTCTTAACATTTGCACAGCATCGCTGCCATTTGAAGGACATGCAATAACAATACCAGGAATGTCTCGAAGAACGGCCAAACTATTATCATTATGAAAATGTCCGCCAAAACCTTTTTGATAACCTAAACCGGCAATTCGGATCACCATTGGATTAGCGTACTGGCCATTTGAAAAAAAACTGAGCGTCGCTGCCTCGCCACGCAACTGATCCTCAGCATTGTGCAGGTAAGCGAGGAATTGAATTTCAGCAATTGGCAATTGACCATTATGAGCCATGCCAATTGCCAATCCTAATATCGACTGCTCATCGAGTAGGGTGTCTATCACACGATGACGTCCGAAGCCATTCAACAACTTCTGTGTTACACCGTACACTCCACCTTTGCGCCCGATGTCCTCACCCATCAACACGATATCGGGGTATTCAAGCATCAAGTCCCTCAAAGCCCAATTTATCAATCGACTCAATACTTGCGGTTGAGATAGAGAATTCCAGTCATTAGCAAATACCTCTTGCCTTTGACCAGCATTGGGTTTGCTCAGCAACGCACGCGAACGGTGAGGCGGTATAAGACTACTTCTTAACTCATTTACATTGGTAATATGCGGACGCTTAACCGCTTCGTTGGCCACTCTTTCAGTTCTCTTACAAGTTTCTTGATAGAGTTCTAGTGCCTTATGCAACGACAACGCTCCGGCCTTACTAAGTAGTCTAGCACTGTGTAATAGAGGATCATTTGCCTCATCGGCTTCGACCTCGGAAGTTGGTAAATAAGTGGTCGCAATGTCGGCACCCGCATGCCCGTAAAGTCGAACGGTGCGTAAGTGCAAAAACGCCGGCTTACGATTCTTTCGCACGTAATCAGAGGCGCGCTTAGCAACCTCATAAGTGTTATATAGATCCAATCCATCGGCGAAAAAATATTTGATGCCCGCCCTGTTACCCATACTTTGAGCCACCCAACCTTTGGGTGTTTTCGTTGAGATCCCTATACCGTTATCCTCACACACAAAAAGTAGCGGTAGTGCCACCGACTGGATTGATGACCATCCAGCAGTGTTAAATGCACCTTGAGCTGTGGAATGATTGACCGAAGCGTCGCCGAAAGAACACATAACGATACTATCAGAGCTCAAAGTTTGATTGTCACTTGGCCACAGACGCGATCGACCTACGGAGTAAGCCGCCCCCATAGCCTTGGGCAGATGACTGGCAATAGTTGACGTTTGTGGTGGAATCGTTAACCGCAACGAGCCAAGCACTTTGTGGCGCCCCCCAGAAATTGGATCATCGCGGGAACAACAGAAGGACATCAGCATATCCCATGTGCTTCGTTGTCCAGGCACCTTAGCCGCACGAGCCAACTGAAAGGCGGCGTCCCGATAATGCAAAAAAGCCATATCCGATACCTGCAACGCCTGCGCAACAGCTGCCATTCCCTCATGCCCACTGGAGCCAATGGTATAAAACCCCTGACCAGCCTTCTGTAGTTTGCGACTCACAAGATCAAGCGCACGACTCTGACATTGTGATCGAAACAAGCTGATTGCCTCAGCCGAAGTGAGACAATCAGTGGGCTCCGCTCCGTCTGGTAACTCCGCCTTGCTGAGTTTATGTATCAGCTTATTATGAACAATCGACGCCCTATCCACGGTGCTCCAAAAATTATTGTGATTAAAAGTTCACGCTGACAACGCTCGATAACTCTAAATATGCAGGGCGTGTCCTAAGGCCTTCATCGCTGCCTCCTGAAAACCTTCAGATTGAGTTGGATGGGCATGAACAGTAGCGGCAATATCTTCAAGCGTGGCACCCATTTCAATAGCTAGGGAAAATGCTGCGGACAGCTCCGAAACACCTCTGCCAACGGCTTGAATACCAACCACGGCGTGATCAGCATTGCGGGCGACGACTCTCACGAAGCCCTCTTCACTATTGTTGGTCATGGCACGACCATTGGCGCCAAATGGGAACTCTGCAACCGTGACATCTTCAATGTCGCCTGGCAACACGCCACATGCCACTATCTCAGGGTCGGTAAAACACACAGCAGGAATACAACGCTTGTCCCACTCTACTTTTTTACCCGCAACGTGCTCGGCCACAAGTTCTCCCTGCGCCATGGCTCTGTGCGCCAGCATCGGTTCACCAGTCACGTCTCCAATGGCGTAAATCCCTCGCATGGATGTTTGGCAGGCCTGATTGACTTTTATGAAATCACCATCCATTGACAACATAAGTTCATCGATACCGATTGCCTTGGTTGACGGCTTACGACCTACAGTCACCAGTACTTTATCGGCTTCAACGTCACCTTGACTAGTAACTAAGGTACCATCTCTGTATTCGGTCGCCTGGGTCGCTAATTGAACATCAATTCCTAAATCGCCTAATCGTTTCAGTACCGGTTTGGTCAGTGCTGCATCATATTGAGGGAGGATTCGGTCGGCTGCCTCAACAACAGTTACCTCACTTCCAAGTTTGCGAAACGCAGTGCCTATCTCCAAGCCGATGTAACCGCCGCCGACAACGGCCAGCTTGTTGGGTATAGACGTCAGCGACAACGCTTCAGTTGACGACAAGATATCTTCACCAAACGGCAGGCTGGGAATCTCGATAGGACGAGACCCGGTCGCAATCACAATAAAATCAGCTCTGATCACGTGTCTGCCATTATCAGATTCGACAGACACGGTTTTACCATCTTCAAAATGCGCGTTTCCTCTAATAAACCGCACACCCGCTTTTTTGAATAAGCCTGACACTCCCTTGTTTAGGCGACTGACGATACCGTCTTTCCACTCCATTGTCTGAACGATATCAATACTAGGCTGACCTACACTGATACCCAATGGTCCTTTGTCGGCATGACCGATGTGATGGAATTCATCCGCGGCATGAATCAACGCTTTCGACGGTATGCACCCAACATTGAGACACGTGCCACCGGGAGCCTGGCGATCAATAATTATGGTTTCAATACCCAACTGGGCAGCGCGAATAGCGCATACATAGCCGCCAGGGCCGGCTCCTAGTACTAATAGCTTAGTCTTATAATCCGCCATTTAGCCCTCCACAAATAGCATGGCTGGTGTTTCCAGTAATGTTTTGATTTTTTGTACGAAAACAGCCGCATCCCATCCATCGATCACACGATGGTCAAAGGAACACGAAATATTCATCACTTTAGCTGGTTGAAACTGTTGACCATCCCAGACTGGTCGAATTTGCATTTTATTGATACCGACAATCGCCACCTCGGGGTGGTTAATAATTGGCGTGGTGGCAATTGCACCGAGCTTGCCAAGGGAGGTAATAGTAATCGTACCACCGGAAAGATCATCAAGCTTTATCGTACCATCGCGGGCGGCATCAGCCAGATTCGCTACTTTTTGGGCATTATCCCAGAG
>JAKVBA010000060.1 GCA_022447525.1 Gammaproteobacteria bacterium | reverse complement strand
CAAACGAAAAACTCATACTAAAGACCGAAAATTCGATGGAATGGGTTATTTTACTTACTCGTTAACTGTAAAGACTATGGAAATTCGATTTGAAGGGCCACATTATTATTGCGATGCTGACGAAGCTGGGTTCTTTGAGTTGATGTATTCTTTACCTGAGTATATTGAAGTAATTGGAAAGGGCAGAGAGCTAGTTCTCAAACTGGAAGATCCAGTAACCTATGAATCATCAATTCAATTACTAACTATGTTTCATCGTTGGGGTATAGACAAAGATGTTCTTACCCCTTTGAAAACAAAGGAAAATGAGAATAATGACTTATGGAATAAATCGGTCAAATATGTGTGAAATACTTAGACAGTTAACAAGTCCCAAAACGAACGCCTTCGGCTCGGACGCGTTTTCAACGCGCTGAACTGATACCATTTATGTGGGCATTAAAAGTTCGAATAATTCATGGAAACACGATTTTGGTTCAGATTGAAATTTCAATCTTATGTAAAGCTTTCATTGTTAATGGGATTCTGCTCTGGGGTCGCATTGATTCCGGTAACAATTTTCTCTAATGATTTTTCTTCAAGCAATTTATTATTTAGCGTTGGTTTCATTTTTATAGGTACGCCTTTGGCAGGCTCGCTATATGGAACAATTATGGGCGCAGTTAGCTACCCAATCTACTATTGGTTAATGAATCAGACAAAGGGCTTTAGATATAATGGTACTTTAGAGAGTGAAGATTAAAATATTTATAACAAGCGCTTTAAATATCCCTCCCGTTGGTCGGGCGGGACGCGTTAGGTGTATCGTTTGAGTTTATCGTTTTTTATATTTTTGTACGTTATTAATTGTCTGTTCTGGAAATGGATTCTAAGTTGGGGCGGAGCAGAATTAATTCAAGGATGGAGATCGATTTTCTTTACAGATTTTCTGACAGCTCATTGGAACTCAAAACAACTTAAATTGTATGCCTTGTGTATGTGGATATTCACAACAATATTATTTCTAGTTGGTTTGTTTTTCCCTGAGTTAAGAGAAGTAATATATTTATGAATTACAATTTAACACCATACAAGTCCAAAAACGGATATGCCAGCAAGCTGGCACGGACGTCGCATAAGACGCGGCGCCACTGGTGAGGCATTAGTGTGATGTTGTACATAAAACACGTCTCTTTATTTTGCGTAATGGTAGCAATTAACCTATTCATGTTTCTTGCTGTCGTGCCCTATGCTTCGGCAATCTCAACCCCTAGTTGGTGGTATGAGCTTCTGGGTGAGAATGCCTTTAGTGTAATAACTTGGATGCAAATTACTCATTCTTTGAGTGTACTCGCTGGCGTTATTCCGGTTGCTCTTATATTGGTGCTTGTCTATCCTCAAACTAAATACAATATCGCTATGATTGTCGCTGCTACACTCGCCGTTTATATTAGTTATTATGCGGTTAGGGGCATAGTACAATTTGGTCTACAAGACTCATTGGGTTTGCTTATTTCACACCTTCTTGATTTTATTAAAGTTTTCGCGATCATGTTACTGGCTGTATTTGTACTTAACTTGGCTGTCCACCCATACAAGCTCAGAAACTAGAATGTCAGCCAAGCTGACACAGACACGGCATAAGACGCGGCGACCGTTTTAAAGCCGTTAGTTGTCTAATGTCTTCTCTGTACTTTGGGTGGAAACCTTATTCATCTAGTTTTATAAATATTCAAAAAGGAAATCATTATGAGCAGTTCAGTAGTTGGCGGTGTAATAGTTGTAATTATCGTTGTAATAATTGCTATAGCAGCTTCAAAACGTAAAAAATAGTAATGTGGTTAGGTTGTTGATATCGACCAAGGTGAGCCAAGGGCGGTTGAGAGCCATCTGCTAAATCTGTCCGCAGCGAACGCACTTTTGATGTTCCAAGAAGTTCTTCAAGATTTAAATTATCGGAAGGTCGAGCGTCTTGTGAGCACCAACGGACTCGTCGCGACGACGAGTATGAATTGGCGTTTATGCACAGGAATAGTCACGATAGAATCAAAGGATGTTGGGGGAGATAAAACGCTGACTACTCCCCTTCAGGAAACCATGGTTTAGCAGACTATGCCTGGCTTTCACGCGGGCAGACTACGGCATCAACAGTAATAATCTTGGCTTACTTTGTGTAGTTATTAAAGATTATATGGTTGACGTTAGTGACCCCTAGGATGCACATCAGCGATGTGCGTCACCCTCTATAATAAAGAGCGTTTGCACACATCACTCGGGTACCAATCTCGCAAAAACTATGAGAAGCTATGCGCACGCAATTAGCCACCTAAGTGGTATCAGAACACGCCCCTGTTTGCGGCGCTATATCTTAATGAAAGCACGAACATGAAAAAAACTATAACTGCTCTAATCTTCTTTTTGGTAGCTTATCAAGCGAATGCGATGGACGCGTCTACAGAGGTGCTTCAAATAGAAAATGCCGCATTTAAAGATAAACCAGTATTCTGCGAGGAAGACATACTTGATATAAAGAGAAACGACTTCAGGCTGATTAACTATGAACTAATGAGTTCTGAGAGTGGTGAACGATTTGCTCTGATTAGTATTAAAAATACAGCGTCTGGTCAGCGTATTCTAAGAAAGGAGAACTTAGTCGCTATTTTTGCTGACTGTACCAGCGTTTACCCACAGGAAATCGAGCAAACCTTAGCTGCTGATGAAACCCTTACTAAAACAATCTATTTCGGTAAAAATAAGTTTCCGATTATCAAGATAACTACCGGAAACTAAATATAACAAGTTGTGACTAGCATACTTCGCGCGAGCACAGCGAGACCTGCGTTTCGGCCGCCCCAGCACTCAAAGTTCATTGCTTATGCAATAAGTGTTTCTCTGTAACTTGGTAGCGGCTTGTGCTTCTTGCAGCGTGTTTATTATTCGTGTGCTGCCTGTCGAATCGTTACCGGCTTGGATTTGCCAGCAAATAAGCGAAAAAAATATTACTCCGGCTTGGGATGTTAGGTATATTGCAGCTTTGACAGTGATTGACTATGGCATTGGTGCTTTTATACGACACCATTCATGGAGATAGTCGTTGGTACGGCCTTTCATGTGGCAATTGTTCAAAACCGTGTTGAGTGGCTAGTATAGATGCTCTTGGGCTTCGAAGTGGTGTGTGGATTAGAGGCTGTTAACAAGTCACCCGAGTAAGAGCAAAGGGAGGCTGTGCCGCGTAGCTGATCTTTGGCTTTCAAATAGAGATTAATTTGGACGAAGAAGTAGTTTTCCAATCTGATAAATTGTCACTCGCTGGCACGCTTGTATTGCCTGAGAGTGAAGTTCCTTCACCTTGCGTTATCATGGTCCATGGCAGCGGTGCCCAAGATCGAGATGGAAATATTTCGGGCTTTAATACGCAGATTTTTAAATATATTGCTGAATATCTAGCCGACCGAGGAATTGCCTCCTTACGGTATGACAAACGGGGTTGTGGAAAAAGTAAAGGAAATTTTAAAATCGCAGGCTTATCTGAAATGGTTGATGATGCTTGTGCTGCGGTTGATTTTGCGAGCAATCAATCGAGCAAGATTGATACGAAGCAAATATATATACTTGGGCATAGTGAAGGAGCAGTGTTAGCCCCAGAGATAGCAGCAAAAAGAAAGGAGCTTGCTGGCCTATTGATGTTATGTACAAGTTTGAGAAGTTTTGACGAAGATGGCATCAGGAATGCTGAAGTTCTTAATCGAGACCTAGATAAAATGACGGGATTAAAAGGAAAGCTAGCTCGATTGTTTTTCTATACCAAAGATCCACTAAAGACTATGACAAGCCTCAGGGAAAGGGTTGAAAAAACAAAAGCTCAGAGAATGTGGGTTTCTTTTACAAAGGTGAGTACAAAATTTTATAGAGAGACGTTTAATTACGATGTTAAATCTTTCTTAAAGGCCAATATGCATCCAATCTTGGCTATTGGTGGCCAAAAAGACTTTCAATGCCATCCTGATGATACGCTTTTAATTCCAGAGATATCCTCAAGCCAAACAACAGCCATTATTATTAAAGGGATGGATCATACGCTCAGGTATCAACAGGAAGAACCTTCAATATTGAGTTATGCCGCCTCATGCAGTACTCCAATAATGCAAGAAGTTAATGAGAGAATCTATACATGGCTCAGTGAGCAGACAGCTAACACGTCAAAAGACACGGTAACCGCAACGCGAATGAGCAAAGCTTGATAACCCAAACCGATAGCAGGAAGAATCTTTGAAATTTTTATTTTTTTTATCAATTGTTGTTTTGTTCGTAGATACAGCTAAGGCTCAATGTAATAGCCCTTTGAATGGCATAAGTGTTGAGGGTGTTTGTACAAAAATAAAAACGTACAAAAGTGGTGGCATCACAAAGAGTCCAGTGCTTGTAATCGCTCTGCATGGTGACTCACCGTTCAACAACCCGTCTTATCAATATGAGTTTGCAAGTCAAATAGCTCTGCGCTCTTTAAATACTATAAGTGTGGGTATGCTTCGCCCTGGGTATACTGATCATTTAGAACGAACTTCTGATGGCATTAGAGGAGACGCGATTGGTGATAATTATGATGAATCAAGAATCCATCAAATAGCTAAAGCCATTCGAAAACTCAAGGCACACCACAATGCAAGCAGAGTTGTCCTTGCTGGTCATTCAGGAGGGTCTGCCATAACAGCTAAGTTGATCGCTCTGTACCCCAAACTTATTAACCATGCGTTTATTGTGTCCTGCCCTTGCAATATTTCTCAATGGAGGGCTGATATGTATCAAAGTTCCCATTATGAGGGCTTTAAAAAAAGCTTACGCACTGTTTCGCCAATTGAGTTGACTGATGGCGTGACTAATGACATCGGTATTACAATATTCGTTGGCAAAGATGATCAGGTAACAAAACCATATCTGAGTGATGCGTATTTTGCCAAACTTAAAAACGCAGGTAAAAAAGTTGATTACCATGTTGTTGATGGCGACCACAGATTATTTTTGAACCAAGCTATTCTAAATTCGGTGGCAGAGGTGATAAACGGTTATAACAAGTCAACCTCGTCGGCTTTATGACGTTGGCGTGCTTTTTCTCACTCACTAAGCGGTAATAAGCGCGCTGGGATTATTCATCGCTGCTCGCAGCGTTACCAGGAAAAACATCCATTCAAAAAGAGGAGAACTATGAATTTTCTAAATAAATATACAGAACAATGTTATGCAGCATTCAGAATAGTCACGGGGTTTCTATTTTTGTGCCATGGAACACAAAAATTATTAGGTTTGCCTATCGAGTTTCCATACGCTCTTAATCCAATGAGTACCGCTGCTGGTGTCATTGAACTAGTCGCTGGCGTGTTAATTATTGTCGGCTTTTATTCAAGATTTGCTGCTTTTATTTCAAGTGGCACAATGGCTGTTGGTTACTGGCTTGTGCATGGTTTAAACCACCCATTTCCAATTGCTAATGGTGGAGAAATCACAGCATTTTACAGTTTTGCATTTCTTTACATCGCTGCAAAAGGGCCTGGCATTTGGTCTATCAACCAAAAATAACCCCCCTACTCTGTTTATGACAAGAATCAAAAGCACGCCTAACGATGAGAGCCTTCGGTGGCCGCGCCGTTTAGGGGTATTAGGCAAGGGTAAAATTAGGTGTTAAATGTCTGATTGTGGTTGTGGTGCAGAAGAAGCCGATAAACTAGAGAAGAGAACTCTAATTAGTCTCCTATTGATTAACGGAGTTATGTTCTTTGTTGAGTTCTTTTTTGGGTGGTTCGCTCAGTCCACGGGGTTAATTGCAGACTCTCTTGATATGCTTGCAGATGCAATGGTTTATGGACTTTCCCTGTATGCTGTGGGCAAAGGATTAAAGCAAAAGGCCTCGGCCGCTACGGTGAGCGGTTACCTTCAGATTTTGCTCGGAATCGGTGTGTTAATTGAGGTGCTTCGTAGGCTGATATACGGTAGTGAGCCGCAAAGCACGCTGATTATTATTATTGGCTTGGTAGCCTTGATTGCTAATATACTTTGCTTGGTACTCATTTCTAAACATAAGGATGCTGGTGTTCATATGCGGGCCTCTTGGATCTTTTCTACCAATGACGTCATTGCTAATTTAGGTGTCATTTGCTCTGGTATTCTTGTGGGTGCGGTGGGTAGTCGTTTCCCTGATCTAATAATTGGTTGCGTAATAGCCGTCATCGTTGTCCGTGGTGGGCTTAAAATTTTGCGAGAGTCAAAGCAATCAATGACCTCGAAAAGTCATTAACCGCGCTTTTAATAATCCATAACACTGAATGATTTAGGAGTAAATTGAACTTACATAATCAAGCTGAAGTTCAAACCAATGGTATTAAGCTTGATTAATGAGGGTGCAGCAGCCAAATCGTCAGACCTGGAAATACATGCCACAATTTTGGCGGAAATCCCGACATCAATAACGTCATGATCTTACTCATAGATAAAATAGATAGACAGAATAGACTGCGATGAGAAATATTTACGCTTCATTGGTTGTTGCCGCAGCACTGGATACATACCTAGAAATTGTGCTCGGGTATACAGCGGCAATTTACATACCTAAATCATTCTTTGATTATTTTGGAACCGCATCTGGCTTGTTATTAGTAAATTTTTTGACCATAACGATTCCCTATTTTTTAGGCTCATTATTACTATTGCCCTTGTTAGGGTTTGTTGCAAAAGCCGAGACCTTCAAATATAGCCTTATAACCCTTGTTGGTTTTATTGGCATAGTGGCTTGGAGATCGGTTGATTCAAATTATTTTGTGTCACCCTACCCTTACTCCGTTGCGTTTATGGTAGGGCTGTTTTCGATTCCACTAGCGGGCTGGATCGTAAGCCGACATCATGTGCACAATAAATAAGCGACTGTTTGTCTTCGCTTGCTGGCTGGGCCAGCTTAAACTGTTTTTCGACTGCCCCGCTGGCACGCGTTGATTGTGCAGCCCAGATCAGCAGACATGACTAAATTAATGAAGATTTTATCTGACGAATTTAGGTTGCTCACGTTTCGACCCTTTAAACCGGATACTGCTATCTTGAATTCGTACTTTGTGTTTGGTTTGGCTTTGACGTGGCTTTGTGGAATTGGCAGGTACTGGGATAATCCAAAGGCTGAATTGTGGCAATACCTTGGTCTTGGCTCGGTAGCGTATGTATTTGTTTTGGCATTAATTTTATGGCTCATTGTATTGCCATTAAAGCCAAAGAAATGGAGCTACAAAAATGTACTTCTTTTCGTCTCGCTAACCGCTCCTCCTGCGATTCTATATGCGATCCCAGTGGAGCGGTTTATGTCGCTTGAATCCGCGCAAAGCGCTAATGTATGGTTTCTTGCGGTCGTTGCGATTTGGCGCGTGGCGCTGTTATTGAACTATCTTTATCGTGTTGCAGATTTATCTGGTCTTAAAGTAATCGTAGCAACTCTCCTACCCTTGACCTTGATAGTGTCATTACTAACTGTCTTGAACCTCGAACACGTCGTATTCAAGGTTATGGCTGGTTTAGAGGAGCACGAGAGGTCGGCTAACGACAGTGCTTACCTAATTTTAGTAATGATAACGACCTTTTCCGTTATGGCCTCACCGTTATTACTGGGAGCATATGGGTGGTTAATTTATAAAGATAAAAAAACTAACAACTAGCAAAAAAGGTATTTTGCCTAATCGCGCGGAGTTTTTTTCAGTGCGAGACATAATACTGACGTAGCTATGACGCTGCGTCGTCACGTCGATGTCGCTTCAAAAGTTGGAACTCCTTTAGATAATAGAGTGAACTTTTATATTACGGAGGGAGCTGGAACGGAAATGGAACTGGATAAAGAGGCGAGTCTTATCTGATTTAGCCTGGCATTTGTAATAGGTTATGTTCCAACTATGTAAAATGATCATCTAAGACTCATCAAAGAGCGCAGAATGCCTGGCTTGAGCGCCGTCGTGGCTTAAGCCAGCCAAAGTCGTATTAAATAATGCCTGTTTCAAAAGCCGCAGTGCGGGCTTGCAATGAATCATGAAAATATTCCTCTTTTTATATTTTCACTGCTTGGATTCTGTATGATTAAATGGCCTTTGAAACTAAGACCGTTAATTACTTGTCATTCTTGGTTATTCGAGACAGAGGTTGAAACTTGGTACCTAAGAGCGGTTGGCACTATGTTTACAGCTATCACATTTAAAGTTTAATGTGTTAAACACAAACCCTGATCGCTAGTAAGTCAAAAAACGAAATGCGCTTTTCAAGCGCGCGGACGTCGCAAAAACGCGTTGTCCGTTTGTAAGGCGTTAAACGCCTGGGAGACACCGCGGATGAATTGGGAGGTCATTGGAGCCACGGGCGAGTGGGCAGGTGCAATTGCCGTTGTTGCGACGTTATTCTACCTGTCACGTCAGATTAAAATTGCTTCGAACCAAATCGAAAGACAAATCGATATAGATCTTCGAAACAGAATGTACAGCGCCTATGATCCCATCTATCAGGGTGACAACGCGGATATTTTCTATCGCGGTCTTTTCAAAATAGGGGAACTAACTGAATCGGAGAATTTTACCTTCGACCTTTTGATGGGAAGGCAGGCGTCCTCGATGGCAAACATTGCAGAGGACGTTTTCCTCGGTCGGATTACGTCTGAGAGGGCGCGTGCACGAGCCGAGTTTTATAAAGACCAACTAATCGATACTCCCGGTGGCATAGAGTGGTTCTACCGCAGACGGGAAAACCTCAAGTTTGTTCTCTCTACACTGGGGCTTCGAGATCAAATCGTATCGTATGAGCCAGGAAAGTTTCAGCCATCTGGTAAAACATGGGCAGGTCCGAGACAACAAGATGGCGACACACAACCGACCTCACCAGACCCAAAAACCGACTCCACGAGATAGCAATATCTACGCGCTCTTTTGGTTGAGTTTATGTGTTTAAAACAATTAATTGGAAACGGCAAAGAAACATGAAAAACCTTTTTATCTTAATCTCTATTTTTACTTCGATGAGCGTCTCTGCTGCTACACCTATTACAAAAGAGAATTACGTTATTGCAGAGACCGATTGGTATTTTTCTGGTGTGCAGAAAAAAGCCGGCGTGAACACCTGGATGCATGATGATCCTGTTTCGAAAGACAATCAGCAAGTGATACGCTCCAATCGTGACGTAGTTTACTCTATCGCTATTGTAGACGTCAGTGAGGGAGCCACATTCACGGTACCAAAATCAGATGAGTTTCAATTGATTCAAATCATCGACGAGGCACATTTGTTCCATCAAGTAGTGCTCAATGGCGAGTCCCTGCATGTGAGTGCTGAGGATATTGTAGGCGAGTACGTCTATTTATTAGGTCGTACTCGGGATAACGGAGATTTAACAGATACGAAAGCACGCCAAGCCAAACTTAATTTTGAGGCAAAAGCAAATCGCCCCTATCCCGCTAAGGGTTTTGCAGAAAAAGACGTTGCTGCTTTTCGTGAAATGCTAGTAAATGAGATTAATTCAGGCAAAGTCAAGGTTACAGGCAACAATGCTTTCGGAAAAACTTTGCAAGATGTTGATCCACATAGTTACTTATATGCGGCAGCATACGGCTGGGGTGGTCTTCCGATGACAACAGCGCAATACGTCCCTGTTCAGGTAAAGTCAAATGGGTGCCAGCGCTGGACTCTTCCAAAGGCAGATTTAGACTGGGAAAACATGGGCTTCATGTCGGCAACCTTTTACGGTGCTGACGGATGGATAAAAGAGGATGACTTTTATATCTCGCATTTGGATATGGAGAAAACTAAGGACACTTTGTCCTTTACAACAAACTGTCTGAAAGGGCCAAGTAATGCAACGGTTGAAAATGGTGGGAACTTTCTCGTGCGTATGTATCTCCCCAAAGATCCAGCAGCTGTTAAGAAAACAGCTCAGATGATTAGCTTGATTAAGGGCGTAGATAAAAAGCAATAAGTCTAACTCCAAGTCCATAACAATTCAGCGCAACAGCATCAATGATAGCTCGGTGACTTTCATTTGTTGCTGTGCGAGGGCTTGGATAGCTTGTGCAACATCTTCGACTGTTATAAATCGTTATGCCGGTAATACCACAGTTTCTTGCAGTAACGTTCGGTACCGCAAAGAATTCTGATGATCGCTTGATACTATAGCCTGGATGAGTTACGGCAAGTAAGCAATGAAAATGTATTCAGATGAATTGCGATGTTGATGGTAGGATTCACCCTTGTTTGATTAAATAGCATTGAGTGCATGACAACTAACGTCTTGATTCTAACTTATGGATATCGAAATACTCTCAGATGAATGGTTGGCTGCTCAGATCTACGAAAACAGAGATGCTGAATTAAATCATTGGTCAATTGATTATGTGATCGATATGAAATTTGACAAACGATTTCCTGAGTTATGGCAATTTATCAAAGCAACGTACGTAAAAGACTGCCCAGAGTATGTTTTGGACAATCTCGCATCAGGAGCCTTAGAAGATTTTTTGGTTGGTGCCGGGGAGCAGTACTTTGACGAAATCGAGAAGCTAAGCAATAGTGATTCGAGGTTTAAAAAATTATTAAGGGGCGTTTGGCAAAATGAAATGCCGCGCGAGTTTTGGTTGAGAATCTGCGAACTTAGAGAATTGAGTTAGTGAAAGTTAATAAGCTAATAAATAAAGATCTTGTCTGCGCCCCGAACACTTTTTCAACGTGTTCGCTCATAAGGCGAGATCGGTACTAAATATGGAATGTCCAAAGTGTAAAGGTTTGCTTTCTCTGGATCGTAATTTAAAGGGTAAAGACCATCTGAATCATGCCATTTTGGAAATTTTATTGGTGTGTGTGATTGTATTTGTATGCATCCGAGTGGGGTTAGATCGTTGGTTAACCACTGCTATTGGCGTAACAATTTTTGTTATTCTAAAACTGAGGCAAAGATTTTATAAATGTCGTTCCTGCGGCTATAAATCAAAATATAAGCTGGGAAAACACTTCGACAGATAACAGGCTCTACACCGGTTCGATTGATAACGCTCTCACGCAAGTAAATTTACTTATGCGCCTGTTTTCAAGATCTGAGTCAAACACGAAGCTAGATCAGCGCTGCAAAATCATTTTTGCTGTGTTGCTTACTCAAACAATGTCATTAATGGAGTAGACCTCTTAACTAAAATTGAGCGAATTGCTGTCAATTATGTTGATAGATTGACCAACAAACTCAAGCAGTGGTTATTATGACGAATTTACTGTTCCAGCGCCCCTTGATATTTGTTCGCTCTGGCTTCAATACACGTTGACACCAGACATGACCAAGCGCTCTTAAGCACGTTGGACTTATTAAACGAATTTACATCTCACCAGTAGCACGATCTCTGTGATTTATATTCGCGCTTGCGATCGAATTTTTATCAATGGCTGTATGGTTGGTGTTGTATCAGTGGAGTTGCTCAGACAATAGAGAGATACCGTTTAGCATGAACTTTGATGGGCTAGACTATGGTGCTTTACGCCGTATCAGCAACATAATTTATACTTTGGTTATGCTCGGTTTTGAGATCAAATAACGAAAAAGCATTACAATGCAAACCAGCAAATTTCATCACCTTGGCTGCGATGCGGTAATTGGCTAGCAGGCAGCGCGATTTGAAGCGCACTCAGAAAGATGTAAGAACAGCTAAAGATTAAAGTGTATTGGCTAATAACCGAAAGTACTATTCCCAGTGCGCTAATTACGCCTTTGTTGAGCATAAGTTATAAACCATAAATTGGAGTTCTGTTATGGGTACGAAACCCGTTAAAAAAGAGAAAAAAGATAAAGTCGATGCGGCGCGTGAAAATAAAATAAAAAATGAGTCGCTCGCAACTGAATTACACTTTGAGTTGTTAAAGCAATATGCGTGGCTTGCTTCTGCGATTATTGGTGCCGTCATTGTCCTCGTTCAATTGGAAGCTATTGCAATGGGCAAGGATGTTTACATTTCACTTGGACTTTTAGCCCTTTCGATTTTCTTTTCTCTCGTAGGGCAAGATCACATAGTTGACTCATTACTCAAAGGGAAAAATATCTATCAAATATCCAGAATTCTTAAATTGGTTAGAATTACGTCGATGGGATGTTTGGCTTTTGGCGCTAGTTATATTTCGTCAGGTATTATTTAAATCAATTGAAGGAACGGGTGAACGCAATCAGGGGCATTAGCTTTAAAGACAAATTTGGCTTTATTGAAAAGAGTCTAACTTACACGTTTAGATAGCAGGTTGCAGAATTGCTGTCTTAGGTCCATTCGTCTTCAGGATCTTGATGCACATCGAGTATACGAATATTTGCGAGTACGACGTATTTTGAGCGCCCATTTTTCACTCATTCTTCTAGTCGTAGTTTGTCTAGTGCCTAGTTATAACCTCATACCTTGCTCAAATGTGGAGTACCAATGAGAACTTTTTTGTTAATTCTGGGTTGGTCATCAGTGGTAGGAAGTTTTGGTGATGGTGCCCTTGGCTTGTATGCTCTGTGGATTAATTTTACTAATGACTGGGGTTTATTAAATATAACTGTCGACGATTTTTTACGGAGTTATGTTGGATTAATTTATTGGGTCAAGCAGGTTGCTTTTTATGTGCTGCCTGAGAACATCGTGTTATGGCTTTTTAACCTGCCAGCACTTTTGTATTTTCCCGTTAGGATAATAATGAGTGTATTTATCGGCTGGTGGGCTTTGGCGAAAGCGGCAAAACTGAGTAACGAGAAGACATCGGTTAAAATCCCATAGCAGCTCACAAATAGGGGAAGAGAGCGATGAAACTTGCGCTCATTCGTCGATTGCTTAATGAAATTTTTGTCAATTGTTGAGGATCTGCGCCTTGCCAATATCGCCGAATAATCAACTGGTGTTTTGCACTTGATACGTCGTTTTTAGGGATTAGCACCAACGCGCGGAATCCGTGTAATGGTGAACTGCGATTGAGGGCCTGAGGCTGGGTGTCAATTGCGGTGTTTTGAGCATCAGAACTTGGCGCTGGCGAAGTGTCTGACATTTGAATTCGCTAGTGCGGCGATAACCGCACTGGTATTACGCATTTCGGGTTGCGACACGAATTGAGACAAGGATTGAAGCACGCCGATCTATTTGTCGATGTGCATCATAGTCAGGGCGGTTAGTCATAGACAGAGCTAGCCGGCCACGTTCTGTGCTTAGGTTTGGAATGAATAAGAAGTCATTACTAAGATAAAAGATGACTATTTAGCCGTTCCAATATCACGGCGTATAATTCTATAATCAGCGCATGAAGAGCGTGCACAGTAAAAAAGTGCTTATTGTAGATGACCATCAGCTTTTTGCTGACGGCTTGTCGCTGATTCTCAGTACGTGTGATGAGCCAATTGAGACCACGGTGAAAACTTGTGGACAGAAATTAATCGAAGAGAGTCATAATCTGCGCCAGTTTGATTTGATTTTGATAGATCTGACGATGCCAGTTTTTAATGGTTTCGCTTTTTTGATGGCAATGAAGTCAAAATCAATACCGGTTAATGTTGCTGTTATTTCAGGCACCGAAAAGCAACCTGAGATTGAAAAAGCGCTGAGGCTTGGCGCCACCGGCTTTGTTCCTAAAGACAGTGATAGCAAAACCTTAGTCGACGCGGTCCAGAGATTGCTTCGAGGTGAGCGCTTTTTGCCTGATCATTGGGTCGGAAAGGTTGATTGGCTTACCGGCGATGACTGCATCGACGATCAGAGTGTTAACCTTACTGCGCGTCAAATCCAAGTATTAGAGTTGATGCGTGACGGTCTGCAAAATAAACAAATCGCGCTTGCATTAGGTATCAGTGTCTCAGCGGTCAAAGGGCATATCGAGGCTATCTTCAAAGCTCTCGGGGTAAATAATAGAACATCCTGTGTACAAGTTTCGCAGGAGCTAAATATTATTTGAGTCTTGCTCGACTGTTTTGCTGCTGTCGATTAAAAATTCTTTTAGCTCTACAGGTTTAACAGGTTTGTATAACACCTGGGTGTTATGTTCTTGCGCCAGGCGAATTCTTTCAGGTGATGTATCGCCTGTTACCAGTAAGGATGGGATTTCACGATTAAATTCTTCACGAATGTATTCGATTAACTCTAGTCCGTTTTTGTCACCGCTTAAACGTAGATCTGAAATAATGCAATCGGGAGGCTTAGGATAAGAAACCAAAGAAGACTGTAACTCCTCGGCGTTACCATAAGCTTTAACGCTGCAACCCCAGTTACTCAATACCTGCGTCATTCCGGCGCGAATATCAGCGTCGTCGTCAATAATAACGACATCGAGAGCTTGTAAAGGTTGCTCTTGGTTACTGTTCTCGCCATCGTCTATTGATTGGCCGCTCGATATGGTAGGGACGTATAAACTTACGGTTGTGCCCTGACCTACCGTCGATTCTAGATCGATCTTAAAGTTAGCAATAGCACACAGTCTTTTGACGATAGATAGACCCAGCCCAAGGCCTTTTTCTCGATCCCGATTTTCGTTTCCGATCTGCTCAAACTCATTGAAGACACGTTCAAGCATATCGGCTGGTATGCCAATGCCAGAATCACTGACTCGAATCAGAGTATGCTCTTCGTCTACGTTCGACGTAACTTTGACAAACCCGTGGTTGGTGTACTTAATTGCATTGTCGATTAGGTTTCTGATAACACGATAGAAGATCGTTTTGTCAGCTTCAATAAGAGTGCCCGATCTGAGTTCGCTTGAAAGTGTTAAGTGCGGCGCCTTCTCTGTGTACTCTTCTAGTAATTGTTTTACGATAATGTGTACATCAAGCGTTTCGGGCTGGTTGTCGATAGCATCTGCATCGAGTTTTGAGACATCCAACAGACTATGTAACATCGCGTTGAGCGCGTTCAAAGATTTGTCTACCTTAGAGAGAATGGACGACCCGAGTTCCTTTGTTTGCAAAGGTTTGAGCGCGTCGGTAAAAAGACTGATGGCGTTGAGTGGTTGTCGCAAATCATGACTTGCCGCCGCTAAGAAGCGATCTTTGGCTTTAACGGCTCGCTCAACCGCCTCTTTTTCACGTGCCAACTTTTGAGTTAATAAGTGATTTTCATAGTTCCTTAGAGTGGATTTATAAAATATCTTTTGAATATTGAACACCACAAAATTCAGTAAGATCACAAAAGTAGCGATTAAGAATGCAATCAAATAATCTTGCATCGAGCCCTCAATTGAGAGCCGAATAAGGAAAGGTAAACTTAATCCCAACGAAAAGTACAAAAAGTTTTTTGGGTTACCTATGGTGACTGATAAGGCACCAGCGGTATAGCCGGTGTATATACAAATAATAAAAATAAGGTAGTTTTGGTCCGCAGGGAAGAAAAAGAAAAGTGGCACACACCCCCAGCTTAGCGCCACTAAAAATGAACTCAATTCATTGCGTCGTAACCATCTTTTGCCATTGAACTGTTTACTGTAAGGCGAGCAATCGCTGAGCGTGTACCAATCGAAGAGTGAGCAACAAAGCGCTACGGCAAACCATATACTCAGATGGGTCACTTCAAACCAAGTGCTGAGCACAACGAACGTAATCGAATTTACCCCCACCTGCGATATTATATTGGCCAAGCGGTGATTAGCTATCTGCTCTATTTGAGAGAGTTGATAAAAGGATTGGTGATTTTGATGGAATTTGTTTGGGTCTTCACCCTCACCGGGTGAAAAGACAAATCTGGATGACGAAAGAATACTCATACAACTTAGATAGCTATTTGTTGGTTTATTCGTGTCGGTTTATTCGGCCTGCATAATATTCAAACATGAAATGAGTCATCTCGCAAAATGACGTAATTGCTGGCTTCTTAACAAAAGGCCTCTTATGCGTTTCCTTGTATGTTGATTCCGTCCAGTTTTCTAGATGGGGTGGCCATATGGCCAGTTGTTGACCAGAGCCTCTCTTGTTAGCCTGACACAGGTGGATAACACAGACCCAGTTTTTCCACGTTACCCGGTGCTTCTGATGTCTACAGGTTGGAGGCACTTATCCTATTTAACTTTTACTGAGTAAAGAAAATGACTGGACTTACTTACAATTTAATCAAACGCGGCGCTATCGCTCTGACCATAGGTTTAACAATGGTTTTAACGGCGGGAATCGCAAATGCAGAGGAATCGCAGGCTACTTTTAAATTTGGACACCTCAGACTGCACGAGGGTACCGATTTGACTACCTTTTTTAACGCAGTTGAAAAGCATGAGACTGAAAATAAATTGATTCCGTCTCAAAAAGAGGACTTGGTCGCAATTTTTAAGCAATATGACTTTGACGGGAATGGCAAGCTAAACGCTGCTGAAATGCTTGTCGGTTGCATGCAACCACTAACCCCAGAACAGCTAGAAGCTTATAAGAAAGGACGCAAGAAGAAAGGTGGTGGCGGTGGTAAAGTACCGGGTCCGATTGAAACGGGCTGCACCGGTACTTGTAACTGTGACTACATATCGTCAGGCGTCGGCGGCATTCCACAGACCGACACGTCTGAGGGCGTTATTGGAACTGGAGATCCAATAGGTGGTTATCCAGGCACTAACCAAAACTGCTTCGCGAAGGGCGATCCAAATTGCCATTGCCATTGCAACACTGGTGTATGCGCTGCGGGGGGCACTTGATCGACATTGGGACTAAAACTAGGGGTAGCATCAGGCTACCCCTAGTATTTTACGGTATAAACATGGTGTTTTTCGCGCTATTTTTAGCGTTATTGACACTCAATCTTGGCTTTGCTGTGTACTTCTTTTTAGTGCCTCTGATCTTGTCAGCAAATAGACTTAAGGGACTAAAAGAGATACTTGCCACCGCGGTTGTGTTGGCTCTGTTAACGTCTATATTGATGTTTCGATGGGTTTGGGATTACGACTCAGAATATTTTTATCTGGTTATTTTATCTTTGCTGGGATTTTTCTCATTGCTGGTGGGCGGTATATCGTTAATTCAACATAAACTTACGATGATTTGGCGGATCCAGCTTGTGCCTTTGAGTTGGTTGGCCTTGATGGCTTTGTTTTCGTTGTTACCTGCCGAGGCTTTTTGGTTAGATATTGCCTTATTTCAGCCTTTGGCAGCCCCGTTGATAGGGATTTTAGGTAGTGCCGGTGTGACCTACCTCATCGTTTTAAACAATGTATTGTGGGCAGAAAGCTTACGCAGTTGGAATCAAACCGTGACCGTCTCAGCGGTCTTTACGCTGACAATGCTTATCGTCTGTTGGGTGTACTCAGCTAACAGCACTGTGGAAAACAAAACACAACGTGTGGCGCTAGTTCAAGGTAACTTTTCGATAGACTGGCAATGGCGTCAACTGGCCGCGTCGAGCACCATTTTTGATGAGTACAGCAAACTAAGCCGCCAAGCGGTTCGTCATGACCCAGATTTGATTGTGTGGCCCGAATATGCAATTCCGGTTGACTTCGTTAATCATAGTGCCCGCTTGCGTCAACGCCTTACAGACCTGTCTACTGAACTATCAACACCATTGGTTGTTGGATCCATGGTCGTCGACGGCAATAGCGATGATCATTTCGACAGTGCCATTGTGATGAATAAAGGAAAGTTGGTAGCCCAATATCACTCCAAGTTTCCGGCTTTTTTTAACCAAAATACGGTAGCGGGTCGCCAAGCCTTAAAGGCGTTCAACCACCCAAACAACGACTTTTTATACGGCATTGTTATTTGTTTTGAAGAAACCATGAGCCGCCTATTCAGGGAGTACGCCAAACTTGGAACAAGGCTATTAATCTCTATTGCGAACAATCAAGATTTAGGCTTAGGACGCGACTTGGCGTCAAAGTATGGCCAGCTCAGAGCCGCAGAATCGAGTACTTATTTAGTCAGAGCCAGTAACGACGGCAATACGATATCAGTT
>JAKVBA010000006.1:27562-55720 GCA_022447525.1 Gammaproteobacteria bacterium | reverse complement strand
GCGTCAGATCCTTACAGTGAAATGTCTGTTTCGGTTCATCATGACGACAATTCTTCGCCAAATGCCGATTCCGAAAGTGATTTTGCTACAGGTTGGAGGCAACGCGCAGTTTTAGTTATCATTCTGCTCGCCTTGGTTGCCTATGGTTCTTACCAGTTCTTCATTGACAGGCCTACTGCTGATAATGTTTCGGAAATTGAAGCTCCCTCGATGGAATAGCGCGCAACCAATTTTGAAGTTTTTAGAGCCTAGCTCGCTGTTGACTAGGATTATGCAAGCATAGACGTTAAGGTACTAAAAAAGCTATTTTATGAGTAGTAAAAAAAAGCAGATACACGGTGTACTGCTGCTGGACAAGCCACTGGAGTTAAGCTCGAATGCGGCTTTGCAAAAAGTGAAATGGATTTATCAAGCAAAAAAAGCCGGTCACACAGGAGCTCTAGACCCTTTGGCGACTGGCTTGCTACCAATTTGTTTTGGTCAGGCCACCAAGGTAAGTGAGTACCTACTCGGTTCGCAAAAGAGGTACACAACAGTTATCAAGCTAGGTGAGGTTACTGACACTAGAGACGCTGAAGGCCAAATTACTGCAAAGGCATCGGTGGATGTCAGCGATGATGAAATTCAAGAATCCTTAGAACAATTTCGTGGTGATATAAAGCAAGTTCCACCTATGTATTCAGCGCTTAAAAAAGACGGCCAGCCTTTGTATAAAATGGCTCGTAAGGGCGAGACCATCGAGCTACCGGCAAGAGACATGACTGTCTATGAGCTTAAAGCAGAGCGCTTTGATTATGATTTAGTGAGGTTGGATGTACATTGCTCAAGCGGATTCTACATTCGATCTTTGGCGCATGATCTTGGTCAGGTTCTGGGGTGTGGGGCGCATGTGGTTGGATTGAGACGAACGCATATTAAAACCATCTCGGTGGATCAGGCTCACAGTTTTGAGTCGATACTAAAGATGGAAGGTCAGCATGAGGCATTACAAGATCGGCTGGTACCAATCGATACCTTAATTCCCGATATGCCGAAAATAGAGGTTTCGCAAAATCAGATCGATAGTTTGTTATGTGGTAAACCTACTTCGGCCGATGGTCTTAATACCACTGCT
Organism: Gammaproteobacteria bacterium; assembly: GCA_022447525.1. GTDB lineage: Bacteria > Pseudomonadota > Gammaproteobacteria > Arenicellales > Arenicellaceae > Arenicella. The sequence goes on along the minus strand of JAKVBA010000006.1, from coordinate 54,606 downwards.
CTCACGCGATTTTACACTCCTGAGGGACGCCTCTTTGCACTCGGAGAAGTATTGAAAAATGGCCAAATCAAAACGCAAAAAATCTTTGTCGACCTAAAGTAGAGCGAATTTGTACATTCAACGTTGGAAACAAACAAATAAAGTTAATTATTTCGCAAATTTAGCGTGCTTTTGACAATCAAAGCTATAGAATACGGCTTTCGCTATCCCGCTATGGGAGCGACAAATTTTCGCCCATTTCCACCCTTCAGGGAATGCGGTTTGTTTAAACATTAAGTTAATTGAAGAGGAAAATATCATGGCACTAAATGCTGCTGAAAAGGCTGCAATCGTTGCAGAATACCAAGTAAAGGAAGGCGATACCGGTTCTCCAGAAGTACAAATCGCATTAATGACAGCTCGAATTAAAGACTTGTCACCTCACTTCAAAGAGCACATCCACGATCACCACTCGCGCCAAGGTTTATTACGTTTGGTCAACAGTCGTCGTAAGTTGCTCGACTACTTGAAGCGCAACGATGTCGAAAGATATCGCTCACTTATCAAGCGTCTAGGCTTGCGTAAGTAATAAAGATTCACGGGGCCTTATCGAAAGATAAGGCCTTTGTGATTTTGATAGCGGACAAGTCTATCCTGATAGCTGTTTCGCAACGTAGGATATAAGTTTAAGGAAAACAACTTTAAAATGGTTTTCAATGTATAGGTTGGCCTCAATTTGCTTGCGCACAATAATGGTCGCAAGCGAAGACAAATATAGGTGAATATTCAGGTAAATATCAGAGGCCGTAGGTAGGAAGCTCGAACACAATAGGGTGTTCGTGCGGATAATTTTAAAGGTAAAAAATAATGTCAAAGGTAACGAAAACCTTTCAATTCGGCGAGTACGAATTCAAATTAGAAACCGGCGAGATAGCTCGCCAAGCTGATTCAGCAATTATCGCCAGCTGTGGTGATACACAAGTAATGGTCACGGTCGTCAACAAGATGTCAGGTGAGCCAAAAGATTTCATGCCACTTACGATAGACGTCGAAGAACGTACATACGCTGCTGGTAAAATACCCGGTGGCTTTTTCCGTCGTGAGGGTCGTCCTTCCGAGAAGGCTATTTTAACTTGTCGTCTAATCGACAGACCTCTTCGTCCATTATTCCCAAAAGGGTTCGGGTACGATGTTCAAGTGGTAATCACTATTCTTTCGATTGATCCCAATATCGACTCAGAGATCGTGTCGTTGGTTGGTGCATCGGCGGCTTTAGCAACATCAGGCATCCCGTTTAATGGTCCTGTTGGCGCGGCAAGAGTGGCCTATGTCAATGGCGATTACTTATTGAATCCAACCATGGAGCAGCTTGAAGTTTCTGATTTAGATTTAGTTGTTGCGGGGACCAAAGACGCGGTACTGATGGTTGAATCTGAAGCAAACATTCTGTCGGAAGACGTTATGTTGGGCGCCGTAATGTACGGTCACAAAGAATCGCAGAAAGCTATTCAGGCTATCCAAGAATTGGCTGACGAAGTGAATAAACCAATGAAAGAGTGGACTCCACCGGCTGAAGACTCTTCAGTTACTGAGAAAGTTGCTGAAATTTCAAAGGTTGCTTTGGAAGATGCTTTTTCTACTCCAAGTAAGGTTGATCGCGTAGCTAAAATTTCAGCTACTCACAGCGACGTTTTGTCGACCTTGCTCAACGATGATTCATCGGTGGCGGAAATTGATGCGGTAAATGCTGCTTTCAAAAGCCTCGAAAAAGACATCGTTCGAGGTCGAATTATCAAGGGTGAGCCAAGAATCGATGGTCGAGATACCACTACGGTTCGTCCGATTAACGTTCGCACCGGCATCTGGGCCAGAACTCACGGCTCGGCCCTGTTTACCCGTGGCGAAACTCAGGCAGCAGTTGTGGCAACCTTGGGTACTGAGCGGGATGCACAACGCATTGATGCTTTAGAAGGCGATATCACTGACCGTTTTATGCTGCACTATAACTTCCCACCATATTCAGTTGGTGAAGTCGGCCGTGTTGGGTCTCCAAAGCGTCGTGAAATTGGCCATGGACGTCTAGCTCGCCGAGGTGTTCAAGCTGTGCTTCCTAGTGCTGAGGAATTCCCATACGTCATTCGCGTTGTTTCGGAAATCACCGAGTCAAACGGATCAAGTTCAATGGCATCAGTTTGTGGATCCTCATTGGCAATGATGGATGCTGGTGTGCCGATTAAGGCGCCGGTAGCGGGTATCGCTATGGGATTGATCAAGGAGGGAGACGACTTCGCGGTTCTAACTGATATCCTAGGTGATGAAGATCATCTTGGTGACATGGATTTCAAAGTGGCCGGGACACCTGAAGGTATTACAGCGCTACAAATGGATATAAAAATCGATGGCATTACCGAAGAAATTATGACTCAAGCTTTATCGCAAGCAAAAGACGCTAGGGTCCATATCTTGGAAGAAATGGCTAAGGTAATAGATAAACCACGTGAAGAGATGTCAGATCATGCGCCTCGTATCATCACGTTTAAGATTAACCCTGACAAGATTCGTGACGTTATCGGTAAAGGTGGTGCTGTGATACGTGCTCTGTGCGAAGAAACGGGGGCAACAATTGATCTTGAAGACGATGGCACGGTAAATGTGGCCTCGGTCGATGGTGCAGCCGGTGCAGAGGCGCGTCGTCGCATTGAAGAAATAACAGCCGATATTGAAGTAGATCGAGTTTATACTGGTAAAGTAGTTAAAATCATGGAGTTCGGTGCATTTGTTAACGTGTTACCGGGCAAAGACGGCTTAGTTCATATCTCTCAAATTTCTAACGAGCGTGTTGAAAATGTGTCAGATCATCTCTCTGAGGGCGATGAGGTCACTGTTAAGGTGCTAGAGGTAGACAAGCAGGGTCGTGTGCGTTTGTCTATGAAAGCGGTAGATAATGACTAGACCTTTGGTCTACAACTGCACAAAAGGCTCGCTGTTATGCGAGCCTTTTCTTTTTCTGGAAGATATTAAGAGATCATGAAGACTATTAAAGACGTTCAAACCGCGCTTGATGCATTTGTAAACGAGCGCGAATGGCAACCTTATCAATCGCCGAAGAACTTGGTAATGGCTTTGACTGGAGAGGTCGGGGAGCTCGTAGAGCATTTTCAGTGGCTCAATGAAGATGAATCCGGCGCTCTGGATCAACAAAAGTTGTCAGAAGTCACAGATGAAATGGCTGATGTTTTTATATATTTAGTCAGACTGGCTGACAAATTAGATATCGATTTGATTGAGGCAGCGCGACAAAAAATTGGCAAGAATGCAATAAAGTATCCAGTTGAAAAATCGAGAGGCAATCAGTTGAAATATACGATACTTCAGGGCCTCGACAGTGACAGCAATTAGAATACTGTTTTGTGCTTCAGTTGTAACGTCTGTTCTGTTACTCGTAAAAGTTACTAGGGTGTAAAGAAATTAGAATTAGGGCTATCTAGTGCTAATATTGCCACCATTATGCGAGGTTCCCAAATGTCACTTCCCGATAAAACAGTTCAATTGGGTTTCACTCTAATTGAGGTGATGGTTGGCGTGGCTATTTTTGCTGTGCTATCAGCGATCATCGTAGGCTCGATTCAAAGCAATGTTGACCGGAATGCCAAACTTGAAGCTCAGCGTTTTATTGCGGTCGTAAACGCAGCCAGAGACGAGGCTCTCATATCAGGGAAAACACTTGTTCTAGAGATGGATGAAAAAAGTACGAATTATGGCTTCGACGTGTTTGGAGCCAATCAAGGTCAGAGTGATTCCCAAGATAGTTTATTGAGAACCAGAACATTGCATAAAAGCGTTAAGTTTAAGTGGCAAATCCTTGATGAGTTGGAAGATGAAGATGGTGAATTCGAGGAGGGTGTGGACAGCGAGGACTTTCTCGAAAAGCGAGTTTTTATAACCCCCTTGGGCGAGATAACACCATTCGAGGTGCGGTTTTTAGGAGAGGATGATGATTATCTAGTTGAATTGAATGACGCGGGTGTATTAGGTTTTACAATTAAATCCTCGTCAATCAGGTGATATCAATATGCTGATTAAATCGATTCACAAAACTAGAGGTTTCACTCTCATCGAGGTTCTGGTTGCTTTGGTTTTTGTCGCCTTTGGTCTTGTGACGGTGATTCAGGTCACAACTGCTTACATAGGAAATATTACTGAACTAGAGAAAAGAGTGCTTGCATCGTGGGTGGCCAGTAATCATATTGCCCAAATAAGATTTGAGTCGGAGACTAATCGCGTTAAATCTGGCAATAAAAGTGAAAGAGTTAAACTGGGAGGCTACCGTTGGCGTTCAAAGGCGAAAATTTCCAAAACAGAAGTGGAAAGGGTTTTTTTGCTTGAGGTTGAAGTAGTTGACGAGGGAAATCCAAAGTCAAAGAAACCGTATGCGTTCTTCACTACCGCAGTGACAGAGAATTTTCAATAATGCTCGCTCCCTCATCACCAGAAAAAAACGGTTTTACCTTAATCGAAATTATGGTGGCGGTGGCTATTTTTGCATTGATTGTAGCCATAGCGTTTCCAGCTTTAATACAATTTTTGGATATTAGGGAGCGTATCAATAACAAGAATGAATCTCTCGACGCCCTGCAAAAGACCTTTTTGTTTATGTCACGTGATTTGAGTTACGCAGTCAATCGAGTGGGTAAAGACGAATTTGGTGACGAATTGAAAACCACTCTGACAGTAGATGACAATAGTCTGATTGAGTTGACTTCTGCATCTCAGGACTTCGCTTTGGATGGCGCCAGTGTGCCAAGACGCGTTAAATGGCTATTAGAGGATGCAGTTTTATATCGCATGCAATATCCCGTGATGGATCCTGATAGTGATACCAATGCCTATAAGCAGGGTCTGTTAAAAGAGGTGGATGAGGTAGAGCTAACTCTGTTTAGCATCGAAGATGGTCGAGAGTCTGAAAGTAAAAGGTGGGACGAAAAAACTCGATTACCCAATATGATAAACGTAGTTATAGAAATGAAGAATGGACTGGAATATTCTCGCAGCTTCACAATGTTGGGCTCTGACACAGAGCAAGCTATAAAAGCTGCGACCGCTGAACGGGTTCAGAGTCCTGACGAGACTAATCGAGATAGGAATCAGGACTCGCCTCTTGATGATGACCTGAGAAGAAATTAATAGTTTTAGAAAGTCTAATTGACAAGTATGACTAAGCGATATCCATCAAAGCAAAAAGATCAATCTGGCCTCGTTATGTTAATGGTGGTTGGTGTGGTGGTATTGATGATCGTATTGTTGGCGCTACTGCTTGAGGATCAACATCGAATGATAAGACAGATTGGTAATCAACGAGTTGCTGAACAGGGGTTTCAATATTCTCAGGGACTGAATGCATGGGCCTTGCGAGTGCTTCACGAAGACAATAATCCACTTGTTGATCATGAGGACGAGAAATGGGCAAAATTTGGACGACCTGAAGAAGAAATAGAAGGTCAAGATGATTCTTTTTCCCTTGAATCTACGACCGCTCGCAGCCAAGAGGAAGAGGATGAAGAGGCCACTATCGATTTTGGCATCGATACCGTGGAGGTTACTATTGATGATCTTCAAGGGCGGTATAATCTCAATAATTTGATCTCAGCTCAGAAAGATGTTGGTCCACCGGTGGATCAGAAAAGGATTTTTTTAAATTTACTGCAAATTTTAGAAATTGGCGAATTCCAGGAAGACCGTGATCAGTTGTATTGGAATTTAGTCGATTGGATTGATGAAAATGACACAAGTGCTGGCTTTGGAGCGGAAAGCGGTGACTATCAAGTAAAAACAAAACCCTATTACGCCAGCGATCAACTATTAAGTAGTGTGGGAGAGTTACGTTACGTTCGTGGGTTCACTAAAAATATAATTAGTAAGTTACGGCCTTACACCACTGTATTGCCGGTCAGCAACGCCAAACTAAATCTCAACACCCTATCCCCTGAGGTATTGGCTTCACTTGCTGGAGGGCCGGTTGCAGATTCATCGCAAGTTGATGTCTTTTTAGCCAGAAAAGAGCAACCCGGCTTTCAGGGTTTTAATCAAGGGGATATTAACGCAGCTGAGAGCGCTATTAATTTGGTCTCGCCTGGACAAGGTTTTGTGAAAAATATGCTACAGGTGAATAGCCAGTTTTTCCAAATCAACACTAAAGTGGAATTAGGTGACCAAAAAGTGTGTACCAGAACGATAGTGTTGCGACCCAGTATTAATAACTCTACACTCCAAGAAAGAGAGACCACTATCAGCGTAATAAGTCGAGAACAAGACACTGTTTGCCGCGAGCTCATCGATAGCCAAACAGAACAACAAAAGAATGGCGATGAAAATTTATCTTAGACTAGAAGCTCCGTACGAATGGGCTAGAGTGAATGGCAACTCTGTTGAAGCCTTTGGGGAAGTAAATGCGCTAGCCGAGTATCCTATTTGTGATAACGAAGAAGTGATTGGCGTAGTTCCTGGTCAATTTGTGACTACGCATAGAATTAGCTTGCCTGCCAAGACCAAAAAACAATTTAATCAAGCATTGCCATACGCTTTAGAGGATTCGATCTCTGAGGGTGTTGATAATATTCACTTTATTTGTCCGAAGTGGAAACCTGCTGATGAAGTCACTGTTCTATGTGTTGCCAAAGAGCGCATGAGATCTTGGCAATCGATGGCTACTGAAAATCGATTGCCAATTGCGCAGTTGCTACCCGATTATGCACTATTACCATTTCATGAAGCCGCTGAAGGGAGTATTTGCCTATCGGAATCTGGGTTTATTGCCTCTCGTCAAAATTCTGGTGGAGTATCCATTGACCCCGATCTCATTGATTTATGGTTAATGGACATACCTTTGACAACAACTATAGCGGTTAATAATGAGGATTTGACACAGAGCTTAATTGAGAACCACGATAACAGAGACTTTCGATACTGGCAGTTTGGTGACAAAATGCGCCATTGGCTTGAGTATGGTTTTGACTCAAATATTGATTTATGGGGTGATACATTCCGGCCCAAAGTACGCAGAGGTGGGAATAGGCCCTTTTTATTGCCTCTGGTTTTGATGTCGTTTGCATTGATAACTATCCTAGCTTATGACTTGCATCGTTATGTTGCACTAAAATCAGAGATAAATGAACTGGAAAACCGTATGTCTGATTCGCTCGTTGATGCGATACCCGATGCCACAGGTGTTTCGGGTGGCGCCGCTAGAGATTTTATGGAGAAAGTGCTGCAGCGTGGGCAAAATGGCCAAGAGGCGTCAAGTGTGCATTCTACTCTGGCGACTGCGTCCTCGGTATTGGGACGTATGAAAGCAACGTTGCTTGAAATGAACTATCAAAATCAAGAACTCGTGCTTACCTGTGTGTTAACTGATTTCTCTCAAGTTGACGTTTTAACAAAGCAGTTTAATAGTCGTAAAAGTTTGGTCGCAAGTCTACAAGGCTCGTCTGCTGAGGACGGAAAAGTGATAGCAACTTATTCTGTTAGACGTAAAGGAGTATAAGATGATCAATCTGGTAAAGAATTATTGGCAATCACTGGAACCTAGAGAGCGTTTAGTTTTGCTTTCTGGGGCTATATTTTTAGTTGTTATTCTATTTTACTCTCAGCTATGGAGGCCTTTGCAAAAATCTTTGGACTTTATGGAGAACTCTGTGCGCAATATGAGAGTAAATGCGGTTTGGGTCGAACAAAGGTCACAAGAATTGAAGAGAGGGGGGCAAATCTCAGCAACTGGCCCAAAGCGGGGATCGGATCAATCTCTGATGGCTATTGTTGAGCAAACGGCCAGTCAGGCGGGGGTTCAAGACGCAATCCAACAAATAGTGCCCGATCAAACCACTGGCGAAGTCAGGGTACTGCTAGAGGGCGTTCAATTCAACCAATGGGTACTCTGGGTGGACAATTTATACAAAAATTATGGCGTTGACATTACTCAGTTAAACGCAGAAAAAGACGACGATAAGCCTAATATCGCTGAGATTAGACTGTCTTTTATTCGGTGAGGCCGCATTTTCGCTTAGTCCATGTTGCCTATCCTAATAGCGCTCTCTCCGCCTATTCTTTCTATAACTTAGTGTGCAATTATTCTGCATGCAGTAAAAATCCTTCACATAAACGATCGCACAACAAAAAAGGAAGGTGTATACCTTCCTTTTTTGTTGTGCGGATATAAGGATGGATTCCTAAATCATTTGTCGCTCTTTGATTTCATTCAAAGTTTTACAGTCTACACAAAGCTCGGCGGTAGGCCTGGCTTCTAATCTGCGAATGCCAATTTCGATACCACATCTATCACACCACCCATAGTCGTCGGCATCGACTCGCACAATAGTTTGGTCAATTTTCTTTAGCAGTTTTCTCTCGCGATCACGATTTCTGAGCTCCAAAGACATGTCCGTCTCTTGGCTGGCTCGATCATTGGGATCGGGGTGATTGATATTTTCATCCTGCATAAGGTGGATTGTTTTAGATACTTCCTCGAGGAGATTTTCCTTCCAGGCAACAAGGATATTGCGAAAATGATCCAGCTGGTTAGGGTTCATGTACTTTTCACGAGCCTTTTCCTTGTAGGGGGCAATGCCGTGAATCAAATTGTCTGCTGCGTCATTGGCTGCCTTAGCTTTTATCTTCGTCATGTGATTCCAAATTATTCAAATCATTGACTGGTTTTACCAAAATAAATCACGTTTTTTGAGGGTTAAAAACTGCTGATTTAGGTCGCCTTCCCAGTCATCCGAAAAATCGAGGGGCAGTTTTACACTAATCGTGGATTTTAATCAATATGATCAAATCAGTTATTTGCTAATTGTATCTTTGTCGAGAAATTTTGTTCTAAAACGGTGGCAATCTATGATTTTTTTCGAGCAAAGAGTCTCTCCTGCTTTCATATGAGACCCCTTCAGGGTATTCTGTCGCAAGTTACTCTATTATGGAGTGGCACATGGCAACGTACTTTTAGAACAATAAATCGTAATAAGCGACAGGAGAAATCCAATGAAAAAATTGAGTAAATTAGCGGCTTCTTTAATTGTGGCCATGGGCGTAGCGGCTTGTGGCAACTCTGACGATGCATCGGCTGTTAGCGATGCGCTTGAAGCAACCAAAGAAGCGGCTTCCAATGCTGTAGATGCCACTAAAGATGCTGTTGATTCGGCGGCAGACACTGTTAGCGATGCGGCTGAGAGCGTAAAAGAGGTTGCAGGGGACGCTATTGATGGAGCAAAAGAAGTTGTTGCAGATGCTGCTGATATGGCAGGTGATGCGGGTGCTGCAATAGCCGAGGGAGCCGGTGACATGGTCGACGGTGCAGGAGAGCTGGCGGATGACGTGGTCGATAGTGAAAAAGAAATGGTTGCTGATACTAGCGATATGGCTAGTAATGCCGGTGCCGCCATAGCGGACGGAGCTGGTGATGCCGGTGAGGTAGCTACCGAAGCGGCTTCTGCTGCCACAGAAGGTACTTCTGAGATGGTAAGCGATTCCGTAGATGGTGTTTCTGACGCTGCTAGCGCCACAGAAGAGGCCGCTGAAGAAGCCGCTGAAGAAGCTACTGATCAATAAGAGATATTCGTTGGTCAAAAGCCCCGGGGTCGTTCAGCCGACTGTGGGGCTTTTCTATTTGGGCTCATCTTTGGTTTTTAGTTCGGTTGGATCCGATCTCCATCGAATTTAATGGGTCTAGTGTGAGGCGATTAGAATGACAGAAGGCGTTATTGAGTTTGAATCGACTAAAGATAAATTGCTCGCTGAGACCTCCACGGCGAGATGGCATGATTTACAGCGCTTTTTTGCACAAGGTGCCTTACTAAGAGTAGATCAATCATTAGATCTTTTGGATGTTGCGGTCTTATTCGCCGAAGATAAAGCAGACGAGTTAGAGCCACTATTGGACGGATTAAAGGTGAGCCAACCGCCCAATGATTTAGCCCGCAGCTGGTATCAGGAGAATCCGTTATTATGGACGGTCGTTGTTGCTCCATATGTGCTGGTTCAGTACCAACGGGACATTCAAGCAAAATAATATTCCCTCTAGTTCGAATAAAGCGCGTGTTAGCGTGTTTTTAGAGTCTGTAATATAACTGTCACAAGCGGGTACTAGGATACAACCAACTTTAATATCAGTCCTTAAATTGAGGAGTTCCATAGTGAAAAAATTAGTACTTGGCCTTGCTGCCGCTGCTGCTATCACAGGTGTTTCACAAGCTTCAGCGCGTGACACAATAAGCGTCGTTGGTTCATCAACGGTTTACCCTTTTGCTACTGTAGTTGCCGAACGTTTCGGAAAAGCGTCAGATTTCAAAGCACCGAAAGTTGAATCAACTGGTTCTGGTGGTGGTTTGAAGTTGTTTTGTAAAGGTGTTGGCACAAGCCACCCTGACGTTACAAACGCTTCAAGACGTATCAAGAGTAGCGAGTTCGAAAAGTGTCAAAAGAACGGTGTCACAGATATTGTTGAAGTTTTAATTGGTTATGACGGTATCGTTTTAGCAAACGCTAAAGGTACTGAGCCAATGGAACTCTCTCGTAAGGATATCTATCTTGCTCTTGCTAAGATGATCCCGGGACCAGATGGAAAATTGATCGAAAATCCAAACAAAACTTGGAAAGACGTCAATTCGGCTCTGCCTGCAACTAAAATCGAGGTGCTTGGCCCGCCACCAACGTCAGGTACCCGTGATGCGTTTGCAGAGCTAGCACTAGAAGGCGGTGCTCGTAAAATCGAAGATATTGCAAAGCTACGTAAGCTTAAAGCAGACCAAAAAGACGAGATAGAGAAACTAGTTAAAAAGCTTGGCGCTGGAGCTGCTTGGACTGCTGCGGTCAAAAAGAAAGGTGAAAAAGCGAAAGGTAAAGACGTAGTTAAAATCATCGGTCGTTCAGTACGCGAAGACGGTGCTTACATCGAAGCTGGCGAGAATGACAACTTGATCGTCAATAAACTAGTGGCTAATCCAAATGCTCTCGGCATATTTGGCTTTAGCTTCTTAGATCAGAACTCTGATAAAGTCCAAGGTTCAGTGATCGATGGAATGGAGCCAACATTTGACGCTATCGCAGAAGGCGAATACAAAGTAAGTCGCCCACTTTACTTCTATGTCAAGAAAGCTCATATCGGCGTTGTGCCTGGTATCGAAGAGTACTTGAACGCTTTCGTATCAGAGGACGCGATTGGCCCAGATGGCTATTTGATCGACAAAGGTTTGATTCCACTAGGCGAAGAAAAATATGAAGACATGTCTTCAGGTGCTAAGGCACTTAAAAACCTTGCGTTATAAATTGAAATTCAGAATTTTCTGAACTCGAAGCGGGTGAGTTATCTCACCCGCTTTTTTGTTAGCTAAAACAAACTAAATTGAGTCTAAAGCGTATTTTAATCGCGCGTAGTGGTTGTCATCTTATGGTAAACTCCGCGCTCTAACATTTGCAGCACTTCGAGGGTTTGTGCCGCTTGTTGTGATAGATATATCAATCGTAAAATTTACTGCTAAAAGAACAACAGTATGTCTCTAACTACATTATTAATTATTGTGTTGGCGAGTGCAGCAACAGCTTACATGCTGGGCCGTACGAGGTCTCATCAAGTAGCTAAGCCGATTGGTGGGGTAAGGAACTTGGCCGCATTGCCTAGTTACTATGCAAGTCTAATGGGTTTATGGGCGCTGATTCCTGCGTTGTTCTTGATCGCTCTTTGGAGCATGTTTGATGGCCCTATTATTGATTCACTGGTAAAGGCAAGCATGCCGGAAACGGCCAAAAACTTGAGCTCAGAAGACTTTAGTTTAGTCATGAGTCAGGTCCAAAGCGCAGCAAACGGGATAAACACTGGAAGCGCTCTTGGAGCAGAGTATCAATCAGCTATAAATAAGCTCGTCGGATTGAATGAATCCAGCGCCAAATGGATGCCCATTTTGACGATTATGGTGGTGGTTTTAGGTGGTTTGTTAGGCTTTCGACTGATTAAGGCTGAGCATAATGCTAGATACGCAGTGGAACGTGTTTTCAACGCAACCTTGATCATTTGTTCAACGATAGCGATTTTTACCACGTTTGGTATTGTGTTCTCGGTACTATTTGAATCAATTAATTTTTTTCAGAAGGTCCCATTTACAGAATTTCTATTTGGTACACATTGGAGCCCGCAAATTGCGATCCGAGCTGATCAAACCGGGGCCTCAGGCTCTTTTGGTGTGATTCCATTAATTGTCGGCACCTTACTAATTTCTTTTATTGCGCTTTTGATAGCGGTGCCGGTTGGCCTAATGTCAGCAATTTACCTTTCAGAGTATGCATCCCCTCGGTTTCGTGGTTTCGCAAAACCAGCTCTTGAGGTTCTAGCCGGTGTACCAACAGTAGTTTATGGCTTCTTTGCCGCATTAACTGTAGCGCCCGCAATTCGTAATGCTGGTGACGCGGTGAGAGATTGGGGTGCCAAAAATGGTATAGAGTTTCTCGCTGCGTTAAACGTCTCTTCCGAGAGCGCTTTGGCTGCAGGTCTGGTTATGGGCGTGATGATCATTCCATTTGTCTCCAGCCTGTCCGATGATGTAATCAATGCTGTGCCCCAGAGCCTTAGAGACGGCTCTTTTGGTTTGGGTGCTACTCAGTCTGAGACTATTAAAAAGGTAATCTTTCCGGCCGCATTGCCCGGTATTGTCGGTGGCATACTACTTGCCGCATCACGTGCTATTGGTGAAACTATGATCGTGGTAATGGCGGCCGGTTTGGCGGCGAATTTAACGGTAAATCCGTTAGAGGCCGTGACTACGGTGACTGTTCAAATTGTAACCTTGCTAGTTGGCGACCAAGAATTTGATAGCGCGAAAACACTTGCGGCATTTGCCCTTGGTTTATTCTTATTTGTGATCACGCTTGCACTGAATGTGATTGCCCTTCGCGTTGTGAAAAAATACAGAGAGCAATATGACTGATTCAGCAACTAACGCTATGAACGAGCGCAAGCAAAAAAGAGTAGCACGTTTGGCAAAACGTCATCGAGCTGAGTCCCGTTTTAAATGGTACGGACGGATTTCGATTGGCTTTGGAATTGCGTGCGTGTTGTTACTTTTTACGGATATTATCAGTAAAGGTACGGGTGCATTTACTCAGACTTACATCAATCTTGAAATTGAATTTAGCGAAGACAAACTGAAACTGACTCCGTTAAGTTCCGAGAAAGAAATTAAAGCGGCCAGTTTTGGGTCGTTTTTCAAAAAGACTGTAAGGGAGCAGTTTCCCGACGTGAAAGGTCGTAAAGAGAAGAGAGCTCTTTATGCTATGTTCACCAGTGACGCACCATTGATTCTCAGAAATTTAGTGTTAGAAGACCCTTCGATAATAGGGTCGACTCGTACCATCAGTTTAATTGCCGATGATGATTTTGATACGTACTACAAACATAGTTACGGTAAAGGTCTTTCCTCAGAAGATGAAATAGGGCGTTTAAACGATTTTCAAAAGAGTCTAGTTGGGCGATTTGTTGACGCCGGAATGGTAGAGAAGCGGTTTAATACTATCTTTTTTACCAATGCTGATTCCAGAGAGCCCGAGTTAGCTGGTATCAGAGGAGCGATCATGGGCTCTTTGCTTACTCTTATGGTTACTTTAGTTTTATCATTTCCAATCGCGGTAGCCACAGCTATTTATCTGGAAGAGTTTGCTCCAAAGAATAAGATTACTGATTTCATCGAGGTCAATATTAATAACCTTGCTGCTGTACCTTCAGTGATCTTTGGGTTACTGGGACTAGCGGTGTTTATCAATTTCTTTGGTATGCCAAGGTCGGTGCCTTTGGTGGGTGGCTTTGTTTTAACCCTAATGACATTGCCGACCATAATTATTTCTAGCCGAGCGGCCATTAAGGCTGTTCCGCCGTCGATTCGAGACGCTGCACTGGGTATGGGAGCATCGAAAGTACAGACTGTGTTGCATCATGTTTTACCTCTGGCTATGCCTGGTATGCTTACCGGAACTATCATTGGTATGGCGCAGGCGCTAGGTGAAACTGCACCACTATTGATGATAGGTATGGTAGCCTTTATCGTTGACACACCAGCAAGCGTGACTGATGCTGCCACTGTATTGCCAGTGCAAATCTATTTATGGTCTGACAGTCCAGAGAGAGCTTTCGTAGAGAAAACATCGGCCGCAATTATGGTATTGCTGACTTTCCTAATTTTTATGAACAGTTTGGCCGTTTGGTTAAGAAAAAAATTAGAACGTAGGTGGTAAAATCCATCGGGTTCGAAATCCATGCAATATAAAGAATGCTTGCTAGGTAAATTCTAATGAATACAGCACACAATACTATGTCAGACATTGCTAAAGAAACATATCAAACGGTAGGTCAGCCTTTAATCGAAGACCCTAAAATGCATGTGCGAAACACCAATGTCTATTACGGTGAAAAGCAGGCTATCTTTGACGTAAACCTAGATATAGGTAAAAACCAGGTTATATCCATGATCGGGCCGTCGGGCTGCGGTAAATCAACCTTTTTACGCTGCTTGAATCGTATGAATGACACGATTGATATTTGTCGGGTTCAAGGTACTCTGATGCTGGATGATCTCAATATCTACGATAAGAAAATCGACGTTGTGGAATTAAGAGCGAGGGTTGGTATGGTGTTCCAAAAACCAAATCCTTTTCCGAAGTCTATTTACGAGAATGTTGCTTACGGTGCTCGTATTCATGGTTTAACCGACAACAAAGTTGAATTAGATGAGTTAGTAGAGCAAAGCTTAAAGCGATGCGGTCTATGGAAAGAAGTCAAAGATCGCCTAGATGAGCCAGCCACGGGGCTGTCGGGTGGCCAACAACAACGTTTATGTATCGCTAGAGCGATTGCCGTTAACCCAGAGGTCATATTGATGGATGAGCCATGTTCGGCCTTGGATCCGATTGCTACAGCAACTGTTGAGGAACTAATTCATGAATTGAGTGAAAACTTCACGATTTGCATCGTTACTCACTCAATGCAGCAAGCGGCGCGCGTATCTCAAAGAACGGCGTACTTCCATTTAGGTAAACTGATTGAAGTAAATGACACGAGTACCGTCTTCACTAACCCTGAGCATAAGTTGACCGAAGAGTACATCACAGGTCGGATTGGTTAATAGCAATCCAATCTAAGGAGTTGAGATAATGAACAGAGAAATAAAAGTTGGCGGTCACATATCTCGCCAATTTGATGAAGAGTTGGATGAAATACGCTCACGCGTATTGAAGATGGGTAATCTTGTAGAGATTCAGTTAGATAAAGTGCTCGAGGCTCTTAGAGATGTGGATAGCTCTGCAATTGTTGATGTCGAGAAATTAGACGATGAAATCAATGATTTGGAGATGCAGATTGATGAGGAGTGCACCCAGATATTGGCGCGTAGAAATCCCGCTGCGGGCGACCTAAGGTTAATTATAGCGACTACCAAGTCGGTACGTGACTTAGAACGGATAGGTGATGAGGCGGAACGCGTCGCAAATATGGTTAGGCATGCAATGGATCAAGATGCGTCAAAGAAAGCCTTTAAAGGTCTTTTGTCGCTCACTGAGCATGTTAAAGAGCTTCTGCATGAGACTCTTAATACGTATGCGCGCATGAAAACGCGTTCTGCGGTAAAAGTAATGCGCAAGGATCAGGATATTGATGATGAATATTCTAGGGTCGTGATGCGACTGATCGAGTTTATGAAAAAGGACCCAGAAAATATTTCCGACGGTCTTGATGTTATGTGGGCTGCTCGTTCACTAGAAAGAATTGGTGATCACTGTATCAATATATGTGAGAACGTAATTTATTTAGTTGAAGGCCAAGACATCCGTCATATTGGTCTTGACGAAGTTAGAGAACAACTAGCTGAATAAATGGTGAGCAAATTTAGTCAAAATAGATTTATATAGAGTTGCGTATTTAACACTCTATTTGAACAGGGCGAGCCGAGTGATTTCGGGTCGCCTTTTTTAGTTATACTTAGCGAGATACTTAAAACGCTTGGAGATGAAGTGTTAACTATTCGAGAAATACAAGGCGATCAGTTGCGTTCGCCACAAGCAGGAAATAAGGTTACAACCCAAGGGGTCGTCACCGGAACTGTACGCAGAGGATTCTTTTTACAGACTCCAAACAAACTCTGGGATGGAGTAGGTTCAGATGGAATTTTTGTCTTCAGTCCTGATAAGAATATCTCGCCGGGGCTGGAGGTACGAGTTAGCGGTGAATGTGTCGACTACGTCAAGCAAGATGGTGGTAAACCAATCACGCAGATACACTTGGAATCATTCGAGATTGTAAGCACCTCCACAGCTAAAATTGAACCAATCGAATTTTCTAGTACGGAGCTATCCAAGGAAAATTCAATAGTGGCTAATTATCTAAACAGCCTTGAGGGAATGCTGGTCAAGATTCCCGCCGGTAGCACTTTTATTGCACCCAGTAATTCCTATGGCGACTACGTGCTTGCCCTCGATGCCCAGTTTAATGAGAAGGGTATTATTCGCAGTCCTGAGGGTGGTTTGATTGTTGAGGGCTCAAATCCGCTAAGATGGTTTCCCGGTTTTCGCGTTACTGAGTATCAATACGCACAGCGACTTAATGTGGGATCGGTACTCAAATCCGATATAGTGGGGCCATTAAATTACCGGGTGGAATCTTATCAGTTAGCGGTGAGTCAAGACTTCGATTTCGAACCAAATTTCGTTGAAATTACCAAGTCTAAGTTTACACCGTCGCAAGGTTCACTGACCATAATGACCTTAAACTGCTTTAATCTTGACGGACATGTAGAATCCGAGAGCCGTGTTTCTAATCCTAGACAGGATATAGATGATGATTGGGGGGAGGGCCGCTTTCATACTCTAGCTCAAGCTGTAGTGCTGCAGGCAAATTTACCCGATATTGTTGCTCTTCAGGAAATTCAAGACAACGACGGTGCCGAATTAACTCATGTTACATCAGCTAATCAAACTTATGAGCTGTTGATAAATACCATAGAGCGTATCTGTGGCTTGAAATATGATTGGGTCGATGTTGAGCCTAAGTTAGGTGCGGACGGGGGACAGCCCGGTGGGAATATCAGAAATGGCTATCTATTTAATCCACAGCGAGTACGATTGATATCAGACTCTGTCAGAACTCTCGGTCTGGGTAAACCCTGTTTTAAAGATTCTAGAAAGCCGTTGGTCTGTCAGTTTGAGGAAAAAAAATCAAATAAAAAGCTCTCGGTGATCAATGTGCATTTAGCATCAAAAAGACATCAGTCGAGCATTTTTGCTGAAGTAGATCCAGGTATTGACGGGAAGCTAGATGTTAGGAATGAGCAAACTAGAACCATCCAGCAAGAAGCTGATGCCCTAGATAAGTTAGGCTTAGAATACTATATTACGGGCGACTTTAATGATGGTGAACATAGCCAACCGATGGTGACTTTGATGGGAGACGAGAGCTCTAATCTGGTGTTCTCATTATCTGAAGATCAAAGGTACGATTACAACCATAGAGGTAAGCTACAAGTACTCATGCATGGTGTTGTTCCTTTGAATATGGAGAAAGAGGGGCGAGCCCAGTATGAAATTATTCACGGCAACGAACTGATTGGTATACAACCAGGCGCAGAAACAAACAAACCAAGTGACCACGCCTATGTTATTGCAAAGCTCAAATTGAAGTAGTGGCGTTCAGCATAGATAAAGGGTTTCAAGAGCTCACTACTTTCTTCAATAATTGACACAAAAGTTCCTCTTATTGGGAGTGTTTTTGAGAGTGTTCTATATGTTTTTAGGTGTAGTTAGAAGTAATCTTGATGGGATTGATTCTTTTTTGCGAGTGTAATTGTGAATCAGACCTAGAATGTGTCCTATTAAAAAAGTATTTAAAAACAAATACTTATGATGATAAATTTCATGTTGCTTTGACAAAATTTGTGTATACTCCTCCTGTCAAACTAAATTACAGGACTATGCCATGAAAGCCCAAGACGGTGTTATCGAACTGCTAAATCAAGCCTTGAAACTTGAATTGACCGCAATAAACCAATATTTTTTGCACGCTCGGATGTACAAAAATTGGGGATTGGAAAAATTAAACGAAAAAGAATACGAAGAATCTATCGACGAAATGAAACATGCTGACATGCTCATTGAGCGTATTCTCATGCTGGATGGTCTCCCCAACTTGCAGGATCTTGGTAAGTTGTACATCGGTGAAAATGTACTTGAGATGCTTCAGTGTGACCTGAGATTGGAGGAGGAGGCGATACCTGTTTACCGAGATGCGGTAGAACACTGCGACAAGGTCAGAGACTACGTGACCAGAGATTTGTTCGCTTCTATACTGGATAGTGAAGAGGAGCACTATGACTGGCTCGAGACTCAAATCGATCTATTCAACAAGATTGGTGAGCAAAACTACTTACAGTCGATGATGTAACCCACGATTGTTTTTTGCGTAAGAGAGGAGCCGCTTTGCTCCTCTTTTTGGTTTAATCCTTAGCTTTTGATGTAATGATAGACGCCATTGTGGCTCGATATTTTCAGGTAGAAGAGCGCATAAACTTAATAAACCGATTTTTACGTCAACATGATCGGTAAAACGGTTTTAAATTATTGAGATAGGACTTTAACGATTCTTAAAAATATGGACGCGAAATTACTGAATTTTTATGTAAACGATTTACTTCTGTTAAGTCAGTGGTTTATGATGACCTGGACTCCTTTTTGCAGACAAGATGACCAAGTTTTTAGCAGCAAGGGGGCTACGGCTCAGTCTATCCAAATCTGTGGCGTATCTAACACAATCTGGCGCAGGGGCCACGTCCCTGATTCCACTCAGTAAAAACAAAACAAGAGAGTAATAACCCATGAAAATCAAAAGGTTCGAAAAGACGAGCACGGCTCGTATAATCTCCTTGATGCTTGCCACTACTGTGTTTTCATTTCCTGTTTTATCACAACAACTGGAAGAAGTGAAAGTTCAAGCTCAAGAAACGATCGATCAAACTGATCCGTCTGGGGAAATCCAACCCCAAACGGAGCCTGTAGTTGAATCAGAACGGGAAGAGATTGAACAAATTGTAGTAACAGGCTCTCGGATCAAACGAGATGAGTTTAGTACTAACGCGCCAGTCACGATTATAACTAGTGAAAGATCAGCACTCGCCGGGTTATTGGATACGGCAGATATCCTGCAAGGCTCTACGGTTGCATCGGGACAACAGATCGACGATTCATTTTCTGGTTTTGTAACCGATGGTGGGCCGGGCGCAAATTCAGTTTCTTTGCGCGGTCTTGGTGCACAAAGAACGCTTGTTTTAGTTAACGGCAAACGTTGGGGACCCTCCGGCGTGCGCGGGTCGGTTAACTCAGTAGACCTGTCGGCTATCCCATCATCGATTATTTCTAGAATCGAAATCCTTAAAGATGGAGCCTCTTCAATTTATGGTGCTGACGCAGTTGCAGGTGTTGTGAATGTCATTACCAAAGAGAGAGCTGATGGTTTGCAATTAAATACCGCACTTTCCGCACCTTTCGATGGCGGAGCCGAAGAATTTAATATTAATGCAGTTTGGGGCATGGTTGGTGACGATTGGTCTATTAATGTTGCCGCGGACTACAACAAGCTTGAAAGGTTGGTTCGTTCAGAAAGAGATTGGGCAAGCTGTGACAGGCGGCCAAGAATTACCGACCAAGATGGAGATGGTACGATAGATAACCGAGATCCCACCACTGGAGAAGAACTGTGTTTTGGATCAATCTATGGATTGGTATCCGGACCATTTGGTTTCACTCGCTTTGATCCAACCTTAACCCCGGGAACTGGACCTGAAAACCCAAGTTTTGACCCTTTAGTGAATGGCGTTTTCGGCATTCCTTTTTTCACTACTGTTGATGAGGGACCTTTAGATAACCAAGGGGCGTTTTATCGCGACAATGTAATTGAATACGATGCTGCTGAGATTGTGCCAGTATCTGAGGCTTTCTCTTTAACATCCTTTGGTGAGAAAGATCTTGATCTTTTCGGTCGCACATCGAGTGCCTATTACGAATTTTACTATAATCGCCGAGAAACAAATGCAAACTCTGGATATCAACAGTTATTCCCAGTAGTACCAGCAAGTAATCCTTCAAACCCCTTCGGAACAAACGGACCATTAGCAGGCTTGGGCTCTTTTAGTGTTCTTCCTGTGATGATGAGTTGGAACGTTCTAGATCCAACCGACACTATTGAAATTGACAGAACTCAAACATTTGTTGGTCTGAAAGGTGATCTAAGCGATACTTGGACTTACGATGTAAATGTTGGCTTTAGTCAATCAACTGGAAAATACAAGGCTCAAAGAATTCTAACCGACCGTTTAGAGGCTTCGCTGGACGCGGTGCTTGATGCAAATGGCAATTTGGTTTGTCGTAATCCAAACGCGTTTGGTGGTTGTGTTGCTGCAAACTGGTTTACTGCCGATAACTTGCTAAATGGAAATTTCCCTCAAGAGTATCTGAACTTCATTCGCAAAGATACGGTTGGTGAAACTGACTACTCTAGCGTTCAGCTCTCAGGATTTGCATCGGGTGACCTATTCGAATTGCCAGGTGGTGCTGCTAAGGCGGTAATAGGTATCGATATTAGAAACGAAGAAATCGATGACAAGCCAGATCCTGAAGCGCAGCGAGATAATATTTTTAGCACAACCGTTGCAGGGCGCACTAAAGGTGACGATACAGTAAAAGAAGTTTTTGCTGAACTCGAAATGCCTCTGCTTAGCAACATGAAATTTGTTGAAGAGCTCAACTTAAACCTTGCAGCGAGATACACTGACTATGATTCGTATGGATCGGATGTTACTGAACGTGCTCAAATCAACTGGCAGGTAAACCCAAGCATTAGACTTCGTGCTACTTCAGGAACTTCATTTAGAGCACCTGATCTTTTTGAGCAATTCTTAGGTGACCAAACTGGATTCTTAGACGTAACGTTGTTTGATCCATGCATTAACTATGGAGATGGTCGTGCTGCAGGTGATCCAATTTTTGATAACTGTGCCAGCTTGGGCTTAGCTCCAGACTTTGGAACTTCAGGTGGTGTACCTTCTGTTCGAACAGTCACCGGGGGAAACCCTGATTTGGAAGCTGAGACTTCAGAATCAACAACTCTTGGTGTGGTAATTACTCCTGAAGGAACTAACTTCTCACTAGCACTAAACTACTTTGATATTGAACTGGAAAATTCGGTTTCAAGACCTACCATTGGTTTTGTCTTGTTTGATTGTTACACTAGCGTTGGCTTTTCAAGTCCATTTTGTTCACGCATCGCAAATCGTGATGGCAATGGATTCTTAACCGATATCGATGCTTCTCTTCTCAACGTCGGTGTAGAACGTTCAGAAGGTTTTGATCTCGATATTACATATTCCAAGGTTTTTGAGTCTTGGGAGCTGACCGCGGACCTAACTGCAACTAAACTTGAAGATCAGTTCTTCGAATTATTGGGTGATGAATTTGAGCTTGAAGGTCGTTGGGGCTTTCCCGAATACACTGGTGAGTTGGATCTTTATGCTGATTGGAAAGATTGGCGCTTCCTATGGAATATGAGCTACATCGGCTCGTCTGAAGAGGAGCCTGTTTTTGATCCAGGCACAGAGAATAGAGATAGGATCAATGCTACTGATAGCATCGTGTATCACAATCTTTCCGCTCGCTACACAAGCCCTAACGAGTGGCAAGCTATACTCACAATCAGAAACTTACTAGATGAAGAACCACCCCTAGTTTCTGATGGTCAACAATCAAACTCTGCAACAAGAGTATTTAATACGCTACCTGGTGTGGGTTATGATTTGTTGGGAAGAACTATAGTTCTACAGTTCTCGAAACAGTTTTAATCGAAAAAACTCGTTTTTTCTGATCTAGAAAGTGGCGTGGGGCGAGAGTCCTGCGCCATTTTCATTTATAAGTTATTTGAAGATATTTTAAGGTAACGACAAATGGTTAATCTTATTCTAAAGCGTATTACAGGACCCATCAATTTGCTTTTTATGCTAGTTGGCTTGGTGTTTATGGAGCAGGCCATTGCGGAGAAGATACCGCTCAAGGCTTGGGTTCATGATCCAGTTATTTCCAGTGTCAATGTAAATCCAAGCGGAACGAGATTGGTAGCCCTCACTCTGTCAGACATCAACAAAGCTGCGGAGATTACAGTATGGAATTTAAACGACTTATCGCAAAAGCCATTTAGGTTTCCAGTCGAAGACTCCAAACCATTGGCAGTAACGTGGCTAAACGACGATTCGCTTTTTATCTTAGGAAGACAAAAATACGATTTCCGGTTTTCTGGAAGATATATTAAAAATTTTCGAAATCGACTTTACATTGCGAGACTAGGAAGCGAAGTTTCTCAAAAAAAGAAAGTAAAACCAAAACCGTTGTTTAACGACCGTGAAGATATCGTAGCTGCCGAGATCATGGATCGCCTGCCTCTTGTAAAAGATAAAGTCCTTGTAAGTTTAACTAACCGCGAGTTTGCTGAGGATCTTTATGAGGTTAATTTAAAAACACTCGCTGCTAAAAGAGTAAATCGTGGTGCGCCCGGAAAGAATGCGATAATTGATCAGTATGGTAAGGTTTTTGGTAGAACTAGACTTGAAACTGGAAGCAAGGGAGCCAGAATCGTCTTTTCTTATAAACACCCTAAAACTGGTAAATGGGAAGACCATCATGAGTTGAAAGCTTCCGACCGGGAGGGTATGAGACCCATTGAGCTTGATATTGATGGCAGAACTCTTTATGTTAGTGATAATACAGGCTTGGACAAGTCCGTATTAAAAAAGTACGACTTAATCAATAAAACCTTAAGTGATCCAATATATTCTGGAGATTTTGAGGCGACTGGTGTAGTTATAAGCCGCAGCCCTAGTTCATTTGGCAAGTTAATTGCATACACAGGCATGGGTAGCAAGGCGGTTGCTAATTATCTCGATGAGGATGAAAAACGTCTACGTGAAAACATCAAAGTTGCACTACCCAAAGATGAATCTCATTCTGTATCATCGCGATCAGATGATTCTAAAGTAATTGTTATTACTTCCAGTGGGCCAAGAGAAGCGGCCCGATATTCCTTGTTAATAAATGGAAAAGAACTTTTACCGCTAGGTCGGGCTTATCCTGAGCTGGATCCAGAAAAGATGAGCGTCATGGAATATGTCGAGTACAAAGCCAGAGACGGAATGACTATCCCTGCGTACTTAACCAAACCTAAATATGGAGAAGCACCATACCCGACAATCATTATGCCTCATGGTGGACCATGGGCTAGAGACTTTTTCGGTTGGGATAGCTGGGCTCAGTTTTTAGCAAACCGCGGTTATGCTGTATTGCAGCCTCAATATCGCGGCTCTGACGGTTGGGGGCAAGAATTGTGGAGAGCTGGTGACAACGAATGGGGACAAAAAATGCAAGATGATAAGGATGATGGCGCGTCTTGGCTAGTTGATGAAGGGGTTTCTGACAAAAATAGAATAGCGATGTTTGGTTATTCCTATGGGGGCTACGCAGCGATGGCAGCAGTCGTTAGACCGAACTCTCCATATCAATGCGCTATTGCTGGGGCAGGCCTATCCGAGTTGAGAACGTTCGTGAAAATTACATCCGAGAGTGCATATGTTCGAGAGCTGCAGAGCACCACTATTGGTGGTCTTTCGCCTCTAGATCACGTTGAAAAAGCAAATATTCCGCTATATATCTTTCACGGTGATAGAGATCAAATAGTGCCCGTAGAGCAATCTCGTAAGTATTACAAGGCCCTAAAAAAGGCTGGAAAAGACGTGGAATATAATGAAATAAGAGATCTATGGCATAGTTTACCCTGGTGGCCAACTCATCATTATAACATGTTTAGCAGCTTAGAAGACTACCTAGCCAATCGATGTGGTCCGGGAGGTCTTTAGAGAAACTAAACATGAATTCTAAGTAGATGGGAGCTCTTTGGTGGAGCTAGTTTTGCACACTCATATCATCGGAGCTCTAGGAATTAAAAAGCCCAATCGCATTTGATTGGGGCTTTTTTTTAGGCTGCTGCTTGTTCGGAATCAGGAACTTCTTCGCTTTGATACGTTAAGAGATACTCAAAAGCCGATAGTGACGCTTTAGATCCTTCTCCCATTGAAATAACGATCTGTTTATAAGGCACAGTTGTAACATCACCACATGCAAATATTCCTTCTTCCGATGTTTTGCATCGTTCGTCGATCTGGATTTCTCCATAACTGGTCATATCAACCAGACCTTCGACAAATTGGCTGTTTGGAACCAAACCTATTTGCACGAATACGCCATTGAGATCCAAGCTATATTGTTCTTCAGTTTCGCGGTTGGTGTAGTCAATTGAACTTACTTTACCGTCGGTGGCAACGATTTGATTGGTAGCTACGTTTTTGAGGATTTTTATGTTGTCTCTTTTTTCTGCTTGATCGACTAATATCTGATCCGCTTTTAGTGTTGGTAAAAATTCGAACACTGTCACGGATTTAACGATACCGGCAAGATCCAGAGCGGCTTCGATCCCCGAGTTACCTCCACCAATTACGGCAACATCTTTACCTTTAAAGAACGGCCCATCGCAGTGTGGACAATAAGCCACGCCGTTTCCGATATTTTCTCTTTCGCCAGGGACGCCGAGTTCTCTCCAGCGCGCGCCGGTAGCAATAATAACAGTCTTGGTTTGAATCTCTTCACCCGAAGACAGTGAGACGGTCTTAATATTACCTTGTTGAATACGCTCGACTCGAACATGCTCTTTTACGGTTACATCGTAGTCTGCAAGGTGCGTTTGCATATTTCCAACCAACTCTTGGCCAGTTGTTTTTGGTACCGAGATTAGGTTCTCTATACCCATCGTGTCCTTTACTTGGCCACCCATAACATCTGCAGCAATAGTGACCGAAAGTCCTTTTCGTGCTGCATATATTGCTGCGGCGACACCTGCAGGACCGCCGCCAATTACGGTTACGTCTTGTAGAGGCAGCTGCTCGCCTTTGAACTCGGTGTTTTTAAGTTCTGGGTATTTTGCCGTTAAATTGTCTACTAAGGTGCTTAGTTCTGTTTTACCGTTGGCAAAACGTTCACCATTTAGATAGACGCTTGGTACGCCTTGTATATCCCTTTCTTCGATCACGCCCTGGAAAAGACCACCATCGATCATCTCGGTGGTGATATTTGGATTTAACAGCGCGAACTGATCCAAAGCCTGCACTACATCAGGACAATTATGGCAGTCTAGGCTTATGAATACCTCAAAGTGTAACTTGTCGTTGAGTGGGTTTGAGATAGTAGATCTCAAATTCTCATCCAGCTTCATTTCAGTTCCAGATGCCCACAGGATTGCTAAAATTAGGCTATTAAATTCGTGTCCGCTAGGAATACCAGAAAACTTTACGCCTGTTGGGCCGTCGGTTTCTAGCTCAAAAGTGATCGGGCTACGATAGCCTGCGTCTCTCTCTACAAGGCTTATATTATCGGATACTGAAGCTATCTGATTTAGAAAATCGACTAACTCGGTGCGTTTAGAGTGCTCGCCAGTTTGCAGAACAAACGTGACGGCGTTTTGCATGTTTTCTGTGTAGCTCTTCAGTGCCTTAATGATGTCAGGAGTTAGCATAGTAATTTTCTCTTTTAATTTATGTTCACTGGGCTCTGTATCTTGGACCCAAAGCCCAGCGAAGGTATCGAAATGAGTTGGAGTTAAATTTTGCCAACCAAATCTAATGAAGGAGCTAAAGTTTCTTCGCCTTCTTTCCATTTAGCCGGACAAACTTCGCCTGGGTTGTTGCGAACGTATTGAGCCGCTTTAACCTTGCGAACAAGATCGTCTGCGTCGCGGCCAATGCCCTCAGCAGTGATTTCCATTGCTTGAATGATGCCATCTGGATCAACGATGAACGTAGCGCGATCAGCAAGGCCGACACCCGGGCGCATTACATCGAAGTTGTTAGTGATAGTGCCGTTTTGGTCGCCCAACATAACATATTCGATTTTACCGATAGTGTCTGATGTGTCATGCCAAGCTTTGTGAGAGAAGTGCGTGTCAGTTGATACTGAATACACTTCTACACCCATTGCTTGCAGCTCCGCGTATTTGTCTTGGAGGTCGCCTAACTCAGTCGGGCAAACGAAAGTGAAATCAGCAGGATAGAAGAAAAAGATATTCCACTTGCCTTCTAGGTCTTTTTCGGTGACTTCACGAAATTCGCCTTTTTGAAACGCTTGAGCGGTAAATGGTTTTACTTGGGTGTTGATAACAGCCATGGTTGCTTCTCCGAAGAAAAATTAATAATTAACGTTAAAAAATAAACATTGCGCATTCGTTATAAACCGAAACGCACTGCCTCATAGATCTAATATTAAGGTATTCGTTAAATTTTATAAATCAGGATGTTTTGATTATTATGATCTAAAATATAGATTATAATTTTTTAGGTCCCTGGAATTCTAACTATCTTTATTTATGATTTCGTTAAAACAAATTAGATACGCATTAGCGGTGGAGAAACACCTGCACTTTCGTAAGGCATCAGAATCTTGTGCGGTATCACAGTCGGCATTGAGCACAGCTTTGGCTGAGATGGAACGGCAATTAGGCTTTGCTGTATTTGAACGTGACAATAAAAAAGTGTTAGTGACACCCATTGGGCAGGAGTTCTTGGGGAAGGCCAAGTCTGTTCAAGTGCAAGTCGATGATTTGATGAAGCTATCTCAGAGTAGAGACGCTGTCCTAACATACCCAATGTCCGTTGGTATTATTCCGACGATTTGCCCGTATTTGCTCCCCGTGGTTTTGCCAACCCTAGCGAGTGAATACCCCAATTTTGATTTCAATGTAATCGAGGAGCAGTCTGCATCTTTGCTGGAAATGGTGCGAAGTGGTGAGATAGATACGGCAATATTGGCGTTGCCATATCCGATTGATGGTTTATTAAGCTTCGAATTCTGGCAGGAGGATCTTTATTGGATAAGCCATGGTGATGACAGTATTGGCTCTGCCGAAGTGG
>JAKVBA010000006.1:0-27552 GCA_022447525.1 Gammaproteobacteria bacterium | reverse complement strand
GGTGACTGCCAAAGAGCTCGAAAACAAAAAACTGATGCTGTTGAAGGATGGGCATTGTCTCAAAGATCAAGCTTTAAGTGCTTGTCGAATGGGAAGTGAAAAAGCTGAGAGCCTTAGTGCTACAAGTTTGAGTACACTAATACAGCTAGTGATTGGAAAAATGGGCTCGACTTTGATCCCCGAAATGGCTCTAGATCAACTAGTAGAAAATAATTCTAAGCTCAAAGCGAGGAGATTGGCCGAGCCCGGACCGCATCGAAGGATTGCGTTTGTTGTGCGACCAAATTACGCAAACCTTGGAAGTATTGAAGCTCTTATTAAAATATTTAAGCGAGAGCTACAGTCGAAATTCGAGCTGGTATTAAGCCAATGAATTCGAAGGTTTGCTCAGCGAATTTTCCTCATTGCGTGATGAGAATCACTCGCTGAGAGGGCTCATAGAAATCAGTTTATTCTTCGATTTCTGTTACGAAAAATTCAGTGGCTTTCATGCTGTTAGGTTTGTCTATTACGCGGTATTTCTTTTTAAATATCCACCACCCTGTGGAGTAGCTCCTTTCGTTTACATCGTAGCTCAGGGGTCCAAATTTGCTATTATTATTGACCGCAACCAGCCTGCCGGTGTAGTCCGTATCTGTATGTTTCATGTCGGTAGCCATGGCGATAGGGAAGTGGTTATATAAAAAGGATCGAGGGCCTGAACTTGACTTCAATCGTCCGTCTAATTCTATTGAGCGACTGCATGAATCAACGGCTTCTTGTCTACTCGAGCCGCAGGCACTGTGTAGTGGCACAACACTATCATCGCCTCCTTTCAAAAATGCAGAAATGAGGAATGTTTCTTCTCCAGCCGCTATTCTTAACCTAGGTACTACGTTGGCCTGCATTGCCGTTTGCCTAGCTACACTGGGCCGTAAATCGTTGATAATTCCAACCAGAGAGCCAAAGTCGATCTGTGTGCCTAAAAAGAATTGAGCAAATAAGCTATTAAGTGCAACTGAAATTGGATTGCCCTGTACGACAGCAACAATGGTATCAGCACCCTCGGTACCACCACCTGCGCCCACCAAGTCAAAAGTCAGCAGGACTTTAAACTTATTTCTGTCTATTCCCCATTGACCGAGTTTTGAAAGAATATAGCGGGTTACTAAATCCCCTGTTGAAGCAGTAAAAAAATAGCAACCGTCACTACAAGTCTGGGCTTGTTCAATTCGTTTTACTTGTTGATAGAGGCTGACGCTGTTTGCGCTTAGCCTCTTAGCTGAATCAAAGTAAATAAAGTCATCAAACCTACTTTGTAGGAATGAACCAGCTTGAGATTGCGCGTCGGCCTCTAATTTCGATTGTCTATTTGGATCAAATAAAAGAGTGAATGCTTTTGTTTGCAGGCCGTGCACGAACACCACTTTTTTGCCGTCTATTTCAGCCTGAGCCGATGACATAAAAAAGCATAGCCCGAATAATAAAAGAAGAATATTTCTCACTTTAACCTCCTAAGGTTTTTGGGAACTGCTTATTATTTAAATGATATTACGAGTCTAAAATCGCACTACTCGAATACTTACTCTCCACTTCCGCTATTGCTCAAACTACGCAGCGCTTCTAATCTTTCTTCCGCTTCCGGGTCGGAAAATGGCGAGCTATCGTAGTTTGAAAATTCAAATCTGGGTATGTCATACCACGTGCTACTAATTGAGGTTGGTACATCGTAATTTTCATTCAATTCAGCACCTCGATAGGAGCGCATTATCCTCAATCGGTATGGTCCCTCTGATCCTGCATCCTTTAGGGCTTGTTGATGCGCATTTAAGGTGAGCTGTTGATTGCCAATGGGCATTCTTCCCTCAGTTTGCAATCGAACCAATGGACGTCCTGTTGCTGCGTCGTCCAATACCGCATCAACAAAAAAGTAACCAGCTTCTTTGACAGAATACTCTAATGGAATCCTAAGAAAGCTGCCGGCTTGTTGGCTGAAACCAATATTCTCCAGTCTTCCAGACGAGTGACTTAACCAAAACGGAACCGTAGTCACATAATTAGTATCGTCAACATTAATCTCGATTCGGGCCAGTAACTCCGATGATATGATTTCGAACAGACCAGAGTCGACAGTCGCCCTATATTCCCTGTTGGACTCAGCAAATGGGGTTAACAGTTTATCGCTAGTTAAGATTGTTTCGCCGCTTGTTTGCAAAAAATTGACCGAAGCAACAATTTGTGTGTTTTCTGCAGTGCCAGTTACGATTAGTTGTACTGTAATCGGTTCTCCTGATACGTAGCGTATTTTGTCTACCGATGCCGAAATACCGATAGGGGACGGCTCACCCGACTCTGTGGGGAGCGGGTTATCTACTTTTGCCTCGCTAAAAGGTTTCGGCGTTAATGCTAGTTCGATATCTGAAATTGGTTGTGAGTAATGTGGATAACGTATTTGCTGCTCATATAAGTCGGCTACCTCTCCAAGTTCATCTCTAAACTCCTGACTTAAAATTTCGTCTTCCGACTCGAGCTTATTGGTCTCTGCTTTTCGCTCAGGTGTTTGAGGGCCAATTTCTTCTTTGGGATTGTTACTTGGCTTTATTGTTACGACGGTGGGTGGTTCGTCGTTTTGAGGAGGTGAGATAGGAAAGAGCACGACAACAGCGATGCCAATTGAGGCAATCAGAAAGGTCAGCACTATTGTTCTTTTTGTTTTTTGACTTAACCGCGAAGACAAACGTTTTCTCCAGTAGATTTAGCAGGATATCTATCATCGACAAATTCTGCTAATGATTCATGGCCACATTGCCAGATCAACTGGTCGCTTTTTAAAAACTTCGTACAGCTTGCGACTTTGGACACTGTTATAGCTTAAAACAGCGGAACAGTCTCGCATATGAACTAAAAAGTCAGACTTTTTAGCTTTTTTAGTATCGAATCACACAAAACGGTACTTTGCCCTAGCTCTGCTCAAACTATCCCATTTGGCGACTCAGCTGCCCTTATATATTGGTTAATAGGCTTTGTAGTTCTTGGTTTTTCAGCCGCTTCTTGTACTCCCAAGTACTTCCAGCCCAGTTGTTGGTGATTCTGCCCTGATCCATGTACCAGCTATGCTCTATTTTACTGAAAACCATATCCTTCAGTCGCTTTTGAATAGCTATGTTGTATTCGCGCTCGATATCTTCTGGTACATCTAAAACCTTGCCTCGATCCTCCTCAAGCAGTTTGATGTTTCGTGCAATATAGCTGGCTTGTGCCTCTATCATAATAATGATCGAATTGTGGCCTAGGTTAGTATTCGGGCCATACATCATGTGTAAATTGGGAAACCCTGAAGTATTAATGCCTAGATACGCATGTGCACCTTTACTCCATGCTTGTTTCAAACTTCCATTAGTTCCCTCAACTTCAATGGACTTAAGAAATGGATTGGTAATAAAACCAGTGGCATAAATGATCACGTCCGCCGGAATTACACGCCCACTCGAAGTTCTGATTCCCCTCGCTTCAATTGCCTCAATTGCCTGTGTTTCTAGTTCGACATGGTCTTTGTTGAGAGTTTTATAGAAAGTATCTGAGAATAGAATTCTCTTCGCCCCAACTGTGTAGCTGGGAGTTAAACGAGCCCGTAAATCATCGTCTCTGATGTGTTTTTTTAAATTTCGATTCACCAACTTCTTTACAAACCAAGAAGAGATTGGTTTTCCAATAAGCGCACGATATAAGATTCCATCCGCTTGCAGGTAGAGTAGGTTTCGGTAAGCCTTTCTGAGTATAGGAATGTGTTTTGCAACCCAGTGTTCCAAGGTAGAATATCGCCGATTTGGTTTTTCAATCATCCAATTAGGAGTACGCTGTAGAACCGTCAATTTACTTGCTTGCTTCGCAACTTGAGGGATTAGTTGCACTGCACTAGCGGCAGATCCAATCACAGCAACGCTTTTCCCTTGAAGTTCCGCATCATGATTCCATTTGGCAGCATGGAATTGCTCACCCTCAAAAGTTTCTGCTCCGATAATTTCGGGCGTAAATCTCTCATGTAGTTGTCCTACTGCAGAAATAAAATGAGTAGCTTCATAAGTTGAGTCTTGTGTTTTGATTGTCCAGACAGCGTTTTCGTATTTAGCAGAAGAGACACGCTGACCAAATCTAAAGTGTTGTGTGATGCCATATTGCGTAGCCACATCCCTCTGGTACTGAAATATTTGCTCTCGTTTTGACCAGACATGCTCCCAATTTGGGTTGGGAGCAAAAGAGTAACTGTAAAGAGCAGAAGGTATATCGCACTCAGCTCCGGGGTAGGAATTCTCTCGCCAAGTGCCCCCCAGATCTGTGGATTTCTCAAGAATAATAAAATCTTCGATTCCAGCCTGCTTGAGTTTTATGCCCATGCAGATTCCCGAGAAACCAGATCCTACGATGATGACTTTATTCGGCATTTTTTATCTCTATTAATTTACCTATCAAAATCATACATCACTCTGACCCCAGTTCGAATGTGAGTGGAGGTCATTACATGTGAAAAACGGTCGCTGCGAAGCCAGCATTAGGTTACCGCTTTTCTTTCTCTGAATTGAGGTTTTAGATATTCTTGGTGTTTGAGCAAAGTCGTTAAGATGGTGGCCGCAAGATATACATGCCGGTGCTCTAGATACAAGGGTGTGAATCCGAGGCGAAGAACATTTGGAGCCCTGAAATCGACAATGATTTTATTTGCGATTAATGCTTGGGACAGCTCAAATGCATATTCGTGTGTAAAACTTAATTGGCTACCTTGCGATTGACTATTAGTAGGAGTGATCAACTTAAGATCCGTTATTGCTTCGTTGGTCAATGTGCTCAAAAATGTTTGTTTTAATGCATGAGCCTGTTGTTCAATCACCGCCATATCTACATCTTGGAATACATCTAATGCACCATTGAGCGACGCCATGGATATTACTGACGGTGTACCGCAGAGCATCTTGCTTATGTCAGTCGCCGGTTTGTAACTCGGCGTAAAATCGAATGGTGAGGTGTGGCCCATCCAGCCCCTCAGAGGCTGCTCGATTGTTTTGATGTGTCGCTCGGCGACGTAGACGAAAGCGGGTGCTCCGGGACCGCCGTTTAGGTATTTGTATCCGCATCCCACTGCAAAATCAACGTTGTCATGATCAAGATCCAGTTTCAGTGCGCCAGCGCTGTGGGCTAGATCCCAAAGAACCAATATTCCCTTGTCATGTGCCGCTTTGGTAATCGCCCTAATATCTAATTTTTCACCCGATCGAAAATCAACGTGAGTCAACATTAAAACTGCAACATCGGTGTTCAATGAGTCAATGATCGCACTTTTCTCGACGGTTTTGAGACTGCACTTGGTTTTGCCAAGTAAAGACTCCAAACCCTCTGCAATGTAAAGATCCGTCGGAAAATTACCGCTCTCCGAAACAATAATATTTCTTGAATGATTTATCTTGAGAGCGGCGCTGAGCAGTTTGAACAGATTGACTGATATTGAATCACAACCGATCACCTCACTGGATTTGGCACCAAGCAGAGGAGCTATTTTCTCACCTATCTGTTGCGGTAGGGTAATCCAGCTGTGCTTGTTCCAGCTGCTGATTAGATCGTTTCTCCAGTGGGCTTTGGTTGTGGTTTCGATTTCATCTAATGCTGATTTCGTTGTAGGCCCCAGTGAATTACCATCCATGTAAATGGTGTCATCGGGCAATAAGAATTCCGACTTCTTACTTTCAAGGGGCGAATTTTTATCAAGTTCAATAATATGATCTGGGATCTGCATCTCGTTATAAATCATTAGCAAGTTGTTTGAGAAGGGCCTTGAAGCTGCTGGTTTGCGGGTGGATCATATCAAAATGTCCAGCGCCCTCTATCAAGATTGATTTGTGATTTGGTAAGGTTTGATCAAGACCAACGATTAGATCTTTACCAGCCTGAAGCAGTACAGTCTTGGGGTGTAGCTCAGCTTCTATTGGATTGGCATTAACGTAGCCTCGTGGATTGTCGACTTCTGTCCCACCCATAAACTTAGTTGTAGCTTTTTGGCAGCTGTTATCCCCCCTCGAATAGCTTACTATGTCGGTGATGGCTGAGAGACCAATAACGCTTCTAATTACTTTCGAATCGTGAAGTTTTGCACCTGCTAGTAGTGCTAGGTGCCCACCTGCCGAGTGACCAACTATGGCGATCTTCTGATTATCATAATGTGCATTGCCGGCTGACATCGCATGTCTTATACCCGCCAATATATCGCCTAGGGTGTTTGGCCAACCACCACCCTCGTTGCCGGTTCTACGATATTCTAGCGATAACACAGCGTATCCGGCGTTAACCAATGCTGCCGATGCGGATGCTATATGGGAGACATCAAAGGAACTCAACCAACAGCCGCCGTGTATAAAAATAACCAGTGGTGGCTTTGCTGATAACTGGTTTTTGGGTAATCTTAACTCGCCGAATTGATATTCCCCGTCACCATATCGAACTACATAATCTGGATTGGTTTTTTCTAGCGAAAGGACGTCTTGGTAACTTACATTTAACCTGGCTGGCGTGCCAATGGAAGCGCTCTGAGAATCAACATTTTGGGCTTGGCTGATGTTTTGAAGGCCAAACGATAGGGTAGTGATTATTGACAAAGCTTTTATCGAAAATTTCATTATGATTCTGGGTTGTTTTTTAAAAGTCTTCTTTGTTGAGTTGGAGATATTCCAGTCCATCGTTTAAATGCGTGAGAAAAGTTGGCTGCTTCGCTGTACCCAAGTAGCTCTGCGATACGTTCTATTCTCATTGAGCTTGATAAGTACTCTGTGGCTAGTTGCAATCGAATCTCATCGAGTAAACCTTGAAAGCTTTTTCCTTCTTTATTTAAGTTTCTCCTCAATGTTCTCACTGATGTATTTAATTTTTTGGCAGTCTCCTGAATATTGGGAAAGCTCCCGGGTCTCGCCACCAGAACCTTTTGTACCTGCTCTACTACTCCACCCTGAAGACCGAACTTATTTAATAGCTTTTTACACTGAGCTTGACAATATTCCGATGCCATTCGGTCAGGCTGTCCAGAGTTTTGATCAAGAACACTTCTATCCACCAATATTTCATTGCGGTGATGTCCCAGCTTCACCGAGCAGTTGAAAAATGTCTGATATCTTTTCAAATTAGCATGATCTGAGTGCATAAGTTTAACACTCACATTGTCTCCAAAATCCAAACCCGACGCCCTTACTCCGTTGAAAGCGGCTTCTAAATCGCGGTCGCAATAAAGCTGGAGTAAGTCTGGTGCTAAGTCATAATCTAGCTCGAAGGCAATGCCTGACGCTTCGTCTGTATCAAGAAGTTTTATGGAAAAGTGGCTAAACGTGAGTATAGAAAAATCTGAGGCTATGCCGATCGTTTCACGAAGGTTTTGTGCGCTCAACATTGCATACCCAAGTAGACCGTAGGACTCGTATCGGAATGTTCTGCCGAGTTTTAGACCAATAAGGGGATCTCCAGACAATGAGAGAATGTTTCTATAAAACTGAAACTCCTGCGATAGGGAGATGTCTGGTAAGGCTGAATTTGTGACCGCTTCACTGATCGACCATTTGTTTAACATGTTGACCGTGAGCCCAGTTCCTTTCAGGCAGGTCGATGGTTCGATGCCAATTGATTCAGCAGCGCTCAATGCGCCGCGAACAGCAACTAAATGATGGCTAAGAAGTGGTTTTATTGAGTTAGTCAATTTATGCGCTTTCTGGGCTGTTTACGCTCACCATGTTCACATAGATTAGTTTGGCCGAATATGACATATTTAAATGAGTTAGTTTCAGTCGCATCAGTTAATGCCAATTTCTATCTTAGTATGATTTTCGCTGGCCACTAGAGCGGCACTTTATCGAGGTTTGAAGAAAACTCACACTCCGGATGTTAAGTTAGCGGATATGAAAATAAAGCACGTATCCAATGTTAGCTCAATCGGAGTGTCTCCAGTTTGAAATTTTTTAAATCCTTCGCAGCTGGTGCAGTCATCACTGGTTCTCTGGCTTTGTTTATATCTCATACAAAGTTTGCATTTAATTCTCCGCCTGCTCTGCAGGCATTCATAAATGCAAATGTGCTTACTATGAATAGTGACAGGCCTCAAGCTGAGGCTATTTTGATTGAAAGACACAAGATTATTTCCGTAGGCTCTAACACAGACATAACCAAGTTGGTACGGTCACACAAAGACCGATACAAGGTTCGAGTCCACGATCTTTCTGGTAAAACAGTTGTTCCTGGGTTTGTTGATGCACACAGTCATTTTCCTAAGTCTGGCGTCTATGAATTTGCAGCTAATCTCAATGCGCCACCAATCGGTGAGGTTAGTAATATAGATATGTTGCAAACCGTCCTAAGAAACAAGGTTGCAAACTCCGACGAAGAAT
This sequence comes from Gammaproteobacteria bacterium, assembly GCA_022447525.1. Classification (GTDB taxonomy): domain Bacteria; phylum Pseudomonadota; class Gammaproteobacteria; order Arenicellales; family Arenicellaceae; genus Arenicella. The sequence goes on along the minus strand of JAKVBA010000006.1, from coordinate 19,162 downwards.
GGGTACTCGGGATAGGTTATGATGATTTAGTAATGCGCGAAAATCGGCACCCATTTAAGGAGGAGCTAGATGCTGTGACTACACAAAAGCCGATTTTTATTTTGCATGTTTCAGGGCATATTGGTGTCGCTAATAGTATTGCACTGAACCGCTTGGGTATATCGGCTGAAAGCAAACCTCCGATAGGCGGAGAATATGTAAAGAACGAGAAGGGTCAACTGACCGGTTTATTGGTAGAAAAAGCGGCATTCGAAGCTCTAAAGCAGGCAGCTAAATACACGAAATCTCAACAAAGTGAGATCCTCCGAGCGGCTATTGTTGAATACGCTTCACAGGGAGTAACCACCGTGCAAAATGGCGCTACTGATCTTTCAGTCGCGAAGTTGCTTTTGCACAAACATCGAACAAATAAAATACCCCAAAGATTGATCATTTGGCCTCTCTCCGATGATTTTGAGAATATATCGAAGCAACTGACAGTGAGTGATGAATTGAGCAACAGATTCAAAGTCGGAGCAGCAAAAATAATTGCAGATGGTAGTATTCAGGCTTATACGGCTTATTTAACTGAGCCCTATTTGGTTAATTCAAATTCACAGATCGGTGCGAGGGGCAGGGCATACAGAGGATCGCCTTTAATACCACAAGGTGAGTTGTTGAAACTGATAGACTGGTATTTCTCTAAAAACCAACAAGTGGCTATTCATTCCAACGGAGATGGCTCAATCGATGATGTTTTACGAGCCATTGAATATGCAGTAAAGCGAAACCCAGATTACGAGCACCGAACCATTTTAGTGCATGCCCAGATGGCTAGAGATGATCAGTTAAAAAAGATGAAAGAGCTCGGAGTCAGTCCATCATTTTTTAGCGCACACACATTTTACTGGGGTGACCGACACCGTGATGTGTTTTTGGGAACCCGACGCGCTGCTCGGATTAGCCCCATGCTTTCTGCTATTCGATACGATCTAGCACCGTCGATACAGATGAACTCGCCTGTTGTGCCAATCAACACAATGCGCCTTTTAAATTCTGTAGTATCACGAAAAACATCCGATGGTCGATTATTAGGAGGGCGTGAGCGAGTGTCTAGAATTGAGGCCTTAAAAGCAATCACGATTAATGCGGCTAAGCAGAATTTTCTCGATGAAGAGCTGGGCTCAATTGAGGCGGGTAAATTAGCGGATTTTGTGGTTTTAGATAAAGACCCAACTCAAAAGAACCACGAATTGATGTCGATAGAGGTTGAGCAAACCTACGTCGGTGGTGTCCAGATATTTCGCTCAGAGCATGGACTTGCACATTGATAAAATTTATTAAAAAATCCGCACTGCGCATAAACCTCTTACATAAATAAAATATCTTGTTCGATCTTTCTTACTGGCCATTCTTCGCTATAGCGATAGTCGGGGCAATCGTTGCCAACTCGACGGGCGCTGGCGGCGGTATTGTTTTTGTGCCTGCTTTCAATATGCTTGGTATAGATAGTGATGCGATTATTGCCACTAGCTTTGCTATTCAATGTTTTGGTATGACTGCGGGCACGATTGCTTGGCATCAAAACGCTAGAGCGAATCTAATTGCATCTGGGTCTGATCCGCTCCGCACCAAAACCTATAGTAGGTATTGGATTATAATCGCAGTCTGCTCAATTCCAGCAGCTGGTGGTGTGCTTCTTGGTCAATATGTTTTCTCCTTGGACTCAGCCGATCAGATAAAAGGGGTCTTTAAGTCTTTTTCGTTTCTCTTTGGCATCAGCATTCTACTTACAACGGCCTACTTGTTGAGATCGAGCAATGCCAAAACCGGTGTCATAGCGATAGACGGACGAGTAACCAGAGTATTACTGATTGTGATCGGACTGATTGGCGGTTTAATTACTGCTTGGCTCTCGGTCGGCGTTGGTGAGCTAATCGCTGTCGCGCTGATTTTGCTGCGCTATCCAGTTAGGTTTGCTATCGGTGTCGCAGTTAGTGTTAGCGCCTTTTCAGTCTGGGCTGGCATTCACTATCATGTCTTTGTTGAGCCAATGATTCATTATGGGATCTTAGCCTTCGCAGCTCCGGCAGCCGCTATAGGAGGAACCGTGGCAAAGTATTTAGTAGCTCACTTCTCTCCAGTTCAGGTGAAAGTATTTATCGCCATTTGGATCTTGTTGAGCGCTGTTGTTATGTGATCAGCGAAAAATCAACAAACGAAGGCTTCGATCGTCAGTGATTGCCAGTTCTAACCGCCTAAAACTATAAAACCACTTGATGGATGTGCATCAATTGTGTCCCAGTGAGTTCATTAAATGGTCGATACCGCGTAGGCCTTCAGATTCCGCATTCAATGAGGCATTGATGTACTTGAACATGTCGTTATACGCCTCAAAATCCCCATCAATTCTGGCAGTCCTGGGGTTTTGTGGAGCAGTTGCGGCATTTGACCATGCTGCGGTAAACGCGTGGAGTGTGCCAGTGCTTCCGGCCTTGATGCCAAAGTTAGGATTGTCTACAGTTTTCACAGAATATTTGGTATAGAGTATTTCGTTGACAACCGAAGAATCAGCTTCGCTAGGTGCTCTAGAGCTCCAGGTGACCGGAGTGGTCTCTAAAGCGTCTATTTCAAATATTTGTAAATTGGGCGCCGTGACACAATATCCCTTGCCATTTTTACCGCTGCAGATTTTGTTGCCTTTACTTAGGCCTTGACCAAATAGGTTGGCGATATCAATGCCTACACGCTTTGATTCGTCATTGTTCGGTAAATAGAGAGCTTGAACGTTATCAAAAGCGACGATATTAAATTCATCAGCCTTTCCATTAAGTTGCAGGAAGGCAACTAAATGCGCGACGGCGGAGTTATCCGCGGCCCCTCCATCAGCTAGTTGTACTACTTTTTTTGAGGCCAGAGTCTGTGTATCAATTTTATCGCTGATAAGATGCTCTAGCCCGCCATCAAGTGCGAAAGTAATTGGTTCATCAGAACCTGCATATGAGGCCAGCCAACTATCTGTAACTTTATGGCTCGCGGCAAACCCGGTCGCGGCACTCGAGGCTGATGCAGCAACGATTACTGAGATTTGATCAGTTCTCTTTGGATTACTAATCGTGGTTTGAATTACTTCGACTGCATCGCTTGAGGCTGGTAAATAACCCAAGTTAAATTGTGGTCTGGAGACGGGTTCTTCGGTGGCACTAAAAAATGGCAAAGCAGTCAGATCGCTTGATTTGGGTAGGCTGGTAAATGCAACCGGCGAAACATCTGCAGTACTGATATCGCTTTCAGAGCATGCGCTTACATCAGTTTCAGACATGGTCGGTTCAGCCGGTGCTCGACATGCTTGATAATACTGCGGTTGTAAAAGGTGTTCACCGAGAACTACCTCGTTTGTAAGCAATGTTGAGGCCAGTATCAGCGTTTTATCGTCAGACCAAGTCTGTCTTGTTCCGCTCAGATTGGTTTGTATTTGGTTGTCCTTGAAAACTACGTCCTCGACTATATGATGCCAGTGGGTTGCTCGTAAGGGGTTGCCAGTGTAAAAGGCAGCAACGCAGAGTGCAAAAAGGTCGCCATGAGCTGAATGGCATGGCGCTTGATTGAATATGTACTCTTGCTGCCCCAACCACCCAGTGGCTTCCTTGCTCGCTATACCCCAGGTTGCTATAGCGTTTTTGGCTTGTATAGCATCAACAAAAGGTCCCGAATAAGCCAGCATTGTATTAAACCAACTACCACCTGAATTGGATGCAAAAGTCTTAGTCTTATCAAACAGTCTCTCTAGTTTATGGTCGCTCGCATTCAAGCCCGCAGTAATCCAAGCCGTGTGACCAGCGTGAGCTCTCCAGCCACCACCAGCAAAAGCTACATGAACCTCCTTTGTTTTCAGATCTGCTGGATTGGAGTCTGCTTTGTTTGGAATTTGTGCTAAAGAGTTAAACCATAGATTACCAATGGCGAAAATAACTAGTAATGAGTTTTTGATTATAAGAGCTGCTGCGGGTGTGGGACTTGCAATCATTGGTACCTCCTTATTTCTGATCTGTTTGTGACCATTTTGCTGACCTACATCCTTCTCAATCATGGGCGAATTTCGACCAGCGCCTATTGTTTTTTAAACACTGTAACATGAAGTAATCCTCAATGGACGGTTCCTGGGATAAAGTTCAAGCAATTTCAAAGAAGGTGTTTATGAAAAGTACTTAATTGATTAAAAAATATAGCAGTGTAGTAAAACCAATAGTGTCGAAGAGTTTGAGCCCTAATTAGAGGCTTATCCACAGGTTTTGTGAGTAAAAGCTTAATTAGGGCCACCCGATGAGATTTGCAGTTCGTTTTTGTGTAAAAAATCAGGCTTCAAATCACGATATAGTTTCTGATTTACCATAAAGACCGGTTAAATTGCTGAGACAGTAATCAGCAATCTTATTATTGTTTGGTCTTAGCTTGCCGCTATCACCGTGACTGGAACGCCATTTAACGCGGCATTACCAGTAGCTTTATCAATAAACTTATCATCTGTTAACTCGTTACAATTCACACCTTTTTGCTTGGCAGCTATACCCATTCTGACTCCTTTTTTATTATGGCCCCAGCCATGCGGTAGGCTTACCACACCAGGCATGAGTTCATCGGTAGCAATGACCGTTGTTGTAAGTTCGCCTACTCTGGAAGAAATTTTCACCTTTCCCTCATTTTCCAGTCCCCTGGATTTTAAGTCATCGGGGTGCATCATCAGCTGCCATCTTGGTTTTCCCTTTACTAATCTGTGATAGTTATGCATCCATGAATTATTACTGCGCACGTGCCGGCGCCCTATCAATAAAAGATCATGGTCGCAGTTCTGGCTTTTCTGACTCGCTAACCGGTCTAAATCCTTGATCAGAAACTCAGGTGCTGCGTTTATAAGCCCGTCTTTGCTGGCAATTCGATCTACCATACTTGGCTTCAGAGGGCCAAGATCAATTCCATGCTTGGCGGCTTTGATTTTCTCCATGGTAAGTGACCTCTCAGGGTTCTGCTCGGCACCATAAACATCGTTTTCAATGCCTAAGCCAACTAATATATCTGGCGCTGGTAGTTCTTTAAATTCAATATTTTTTAGCTCCGCAATGCGCTTGCCCAGTGCATTGAATATCTGCCAATCATGCATCGTACCTTCTTGAGGTTCAAAAATAGCAGGATTGAGTCTCACACTATTGTGTACAGCAAATCTTAAGAACGCGATATCAAAGTGGTCATGCTCGAGAGGGCTTGTGGGTGGCAATATCAAATCGGCATGCCTCGTAGTTGCGTTGATATAAAAGTCAAAGGCAACATAAAAGTCTAAAGACTCGAACGCTTGTTCCATGGTGTTTGCATTGGCGCTCGAAATAACGGGATTACCAGCAATGCTAATCATTGCTTTTATTTGATCCTCTCCTGGAGTCAGTATTTCTTCCGCAAGGGCAACGGAAGGTAGTTCGCCCGAAAACTCTGGTAAGCCACTCACTCTGGATGAAAAGCGTCCGAAGTGCCCTGCACCAGGCGCACCTTTGGTGACGTAGGCGAAGGCTGGTGAGGTAAGTAGTGCGCCGCCAACAGAGTCGGTCGCTCCAATAAGCAGATTTATGATTTGTATGGCCCACTGGCAAAGCCCCCCAAATTCTTGTACCGAGACACCCATACGACCATAAAACACCGCTTTTTCGGTTTCAACGAGCTCAAGTGTAAGCTGTTTGATGACTCCAGCAGGAATGCCGGATTTGTCTTGAGCAAGATCAAGAGAGAATTCCATAACGGCTTCTTTGACTCTATTAAGCCCTCGGATATGGTTCGTGAGATGCCCTGTGTTCTCCCAACCTTCCTGGAAAATAGTGTTTATCATTGCCATTAAAACATAAGCATCGGTGCCAGGCTTTATGAATAAATGTTGCGAGGCGATCTCTGCTGTTTCAGTTCTTCTTGGGTCAATTACCACTAATTTACCGCCACGATCTTTAATCGCTTTTAGACGTTTTGGTACGTTGGGTACGGTCATTATGCTGCCATTTGATGCCAATGGATTGCCACCCATTATTACCATCATTTGAGTGTGATCAATATCTGGAATCGGGAGCGCAAATTGATGTCCATACATTGCCCAAGATGTAAGTTGATGGGGGAGTTGGTCAAGCGAGGTGGCAGAAAAATGATTCTTTGTTTTGAAAATACGTCTGAAAGAGGGGCCGTGCGTCATATTGCCGTAGTTGTGAACCCCAGGGTTGCCTGCGAAAAATCCAACTGAGTTATCCCCATGCAAAGTTTGAATTTCAACTAGTTTTTGTGCTGCCATCTCGATGGCTTCACTCCAAGATATTTCTTGCCAGTCCTCCCCGACTCGTTTGTGGGGCATTTTGATTCGGTCCGAGTCGTTATGAATATCCGCGATTGCCGTTGCTTTTGGGCATATGAATCCTTTGCTTACCGGATCCTTTTTGTCCCCTTTTATAGATAGAATTTCTCTGCCTTGGGTTTTGATTTCTAAGCCGCAAATGGCCTCGCATAGGTGGCAGGCTTTAAAATGTGTCTTGATGGCATCCGACATTGCTTCTCCCGTGGTATTTATTTTTGTACTTGTTTCATGGCGCTCAGCAAATTATGGACCGTATTAATTCAAAGTGGAATTGAATAAAAATGATTCGTCCGATGAAAAAGATTAAAAAGAGGGTGTTCAAAAAATGAACACTGCATTACACTTCGTAACCATGAAAGCAGCTGAACGACCTATTTCTTCTACCAAAACCACTCACGATAAAGAGAGTCAGTTGACGTTGGAACTATTGAATGCAATCGAGCAAAAAGACGACGTCAGTCAGCGGTTTTTAGCTCAGAAAATGGGTGTCGCACTAGGGTTGGCTAATGCCTACCTTAAAAGATGCATCAAGAAGGGTTGGGTTAAAGTTTCCACTGCGCCGGCAAATCGATATGCGTACTATTTAACTCCGAATGGTTTTTCTGAAAAAGCCAGATTAACGGCTGATTTTTTTACAACATCGTTTGCCTTATTTCGTCAGGCTGGAGAGCAATATTCAGAGGTCTTGAGCGAATTTATTGAGTCAGATCGAGATAAAAGTTCACGATTAATGATTGTTGGCTTGTCAGACTTAACAGAGATTGCTTTAATGCGCGCCCTGCAATTGAAATTGCAGATAGTTGGTGTATACCAGCCCAATGCAGATCGAGACGAGTTTTTCGGATATTCAGTTTTTCAAGAGCTTCCGCGGCGAATTGACTTTGATGTAATCGTTATCACTTCACTGGAACAAACAGCGAGTCTCCTAGATGAGTGTGAAAAGGCGCATCCTGATACCGTTATTTTAGTGCCACCAATGCTGCTCTCTATGAAATATCGTGGCGATTAGCTCTTAATAAACCAAACTCAAACTATCAATTTTAACTACGAAAATGAGTAAAACAGTATTAATAACAGGCGGAGCCGGCTTTATTGGCTCGGCTTTGGTTCGCTTTTTAATCAATAGCACCGACACAATAGTGGTTAATGTTGACAAATTAACTTACGCGGGCAGTTTGTTGTCATTGGGCGGAGCTGATCAAAGTGAGCGACACCAATTCTATCAACAAGATATTAACGATGCAGAAGCTATGAGAGATCTGGTGAATAAACACCAGCCTAATTACATAATGCATTTGGCTGCTGAATCTCATGTAGACCGCTCTATCGATGGCCCAGGGGAGTTTATTCAAACCAACATCGTTGGCACCTATACATTGCTTGAAATCGCAAGAGAGTATTTTGAATCCTTGACTGGGGCAAAAAAAGAGGACTTTAAGTTTCATCATATATCAACTGATGAAGTTTATGGCAGCTTGGGTGCTACTGGTTTGTTCACAGAAACCACTCGATACAAACCAAACTCTCCTTATTCTGCGAGTAAGGCAAGCTCGGATCATCTAGTGCGAGCTTGGAATAAGACTTACCAGCTGCCGGTGGTGATATCTAATTGCTCGAACAACTACGGTCCATTTCAATTTCCTGAAAAACTCATACCATTGGTTATACAAAAAGCAATAACCGGAGAGCCTCTGCCCATCTATGGCAAGGGCGATAATATTCGCGATTGGTTGTTTGTAGATGATCACGTGAAAGCGCTTTGGAAAATAGTCACAGAAGGTAACGATGGTGAGGTCTACAACGTCGGTGGCCACAATGAAAAAACCAACCTTGAAGTTGTTCATACGATATGTCGAATTCTAGATGAGATTCAACCTCGAAGTGATGGGAAAAAGTATGCGGATCAAATTATATTTGTAGCGGACCGGCCGGGTCATGATAGGCGTTATGCAATTGATGCAAATAAGATAGCCGAGACGCTAAAGTGGGTCCCGCAGGAAACGTTTGAAACGGGTATTCGAAAGACTGTTGAGTGGTATTTAGTCAACTCCGACTGGGTCGAAAAAGTGTCAGGCGGATACTCTGGCGACAGGCTCGGGAACAATTCATAATCTCTCTGGAGACGTAAAATTATGCGCGGAATAATCTTGGCTGGTGGATCGGGAACCAGGCTTCATCCGGTAACACAGGCTGTTTCAAAGCAGTTGTTACCTGTCTACGATAAACCGATGATTTACTACCCTCTGTCGTCGCTAATGCTAGCGGGGATTAAGGATGTTTTGATTATCTCAACTCCACAGGATACACCACGCTTTCAGCAGTTAATGGGAGATGGGTCGCAGTGGGGAATAAATATTTCATATGCAATTCAACCATCTCCAGATGGTCTTGCCCAAGCATTTATTATTGGCTCCGAGTTCATTGGCAATGATGACTGTGCCCTAGTTCTCGGTGATAATGTTTTTCATGGGGCTGATTTAAGTAAAAGTCTTCAGGCTGCTGGTTCCAAGAAAAAGGGAGCAACGGTATTTGCATATCCAGTTCATGATCCTGAACGATATGGTGTGGTTGAATTTGATGATAAATGGCAGGCGCTAAGTTTAGAGGAAAAACCAGAGCAGCCAAAATCAAACTACGCTGTAACCGGTCTCTATTTTTATGACAATCGAGTTCTAGATATTGCTAAATCGATCAAGCCGTCGCCGCGAGGTGAACTGGAAATTACCGATGTAAATAGGCAGTATTTAGAGTGGGGTGATTTATCTGTTCAAGTATTTGGTCGCGGGCTGGCTTGGTTGGATATGGGAACTCATGAATCATTACTTCAAGCGTCAATGTTCATTGAAACAATAGAAAATCGTCAGGGTCTAAAGGTGGCATGTCTAGAGGAAATTGCGTACCGCCAAGGCTATATCAATGACGAGGCCTTAGAAAAGGCTGCAGGCCAATACGCTAAGAGTGGATATGGCAAATACCTAAAGATGATCCTAGACAACAAGCATCAGTTTCCAGAGATTGATTAAAAATCAAGTTATTTAGGTGTTTCTAATGATTTCCAGCCTGTTTAATCATAAATATTTGTTTTTACAAATGTTCAAGCGTGCTGTGCAGCAACGTTATCGAGGTTCTCAATTGGGGTTTATCTGGGCGTTTGTTTACCCCTTGCTGATGCTATTGGTTTATACGTTTGTATTTGGGTTCGTAATGAAAGCAAAGTGGGGGGTACCAGGCCAAGACAACTTAGCTTTCGGTATTATTTTGTTCGCTGGGCTGCTGTGTCACTCCTTGGTTGCCGAGGTGATGGTTGGCTCGGTAACATTGATAACTGGTAATGCCCAATATGTAAAAAAGGTAGTTTTTCCGCTAGAACTACTGACCCTAGTTGCGCTGGCCAATGCTTTACTTCATATGGTAATTGGCATTTTGATTCTAATGGTAATGCATTTGCTGACTGGTAATGAACTCCATCTCACTGCGGTGCTTGCTCCAATAGTTTTAGCGCCGCTCGTAATATTTCTGCTTGGTGCATCTTGGTTTGTATCCGTATTAGGAGTTTATGTTCGGGATCTAGGACAATTTATGGGCGTTTTTATGACAGTTCTTCTGTTTATGGCGCCAATTGTATATCCATTTAATCTGATTCCAGAAGTAATGCAGCCTTATGTTTACTGGCTTAATCCATTGTCGATTGTAGTTGAGCAATTTAGAGCAGTTATGCTTTATGGCCAGATGCCAAACTGGCATGATCTGGGAATTTATAGCTTGGCTGCATTTGGTATGCTCATAGCTGGGCAGTGGTTTTTCAAGGCTACAAGAGAGGGCTTTGCAGATGTTATCTAAGTCCATTGCCAACAACGAAGCGGAAGGTAATTCTGATCTTGTTATTCGAGTTTCTCAAGTAAAGAAATGCTATCAAACTTACTCCAAACCTATACATCGTTTGTGGCAAAGTCTGCGACCAAAAAAGAAGTTTTACAGTGAATTTTGGGCGCTCAAAGGAATCGATCTCGAAGTTGCCAAGAGTGAAACCGTTGGCATCGTCGGGAAAAATGGTTCTGGGAAATCAACGCTTCTGCAAATTATCGCCGGGATATTGCAACCGACAGAGGGCGATTTCGAAACACATGGAAGGATCTCTGCTTTATTGGAGTTAGGGGCGGGTTTCAATCCTGAATTCACAGGAATGGAGAATGCCCGACTCAACGCCTCGATCATGGGGCTGAGTAGGGATGAGTTTCATCAAAAGCTACCAGATATTGTTGATTTTTGTGGACTTGGAGACTTTTTACATCAACCGGTAAAGACTTATTCCAGCGGTATGTTCGTGCGTTTAGCGTTTGCGGTTGCTATTAATATGAACCCCGACATCTTAATTGTTGATGAGGCGTTGGCCGTTGGTGATGTGCGCTTTCAGCGGAAGTGTTTTAGGCGTTTAGATCAGTTAAAGGAGCAAGGGGTATCAATTCTATTTGTAACCCACTCGACAGACAGCGTGATTAAATACTGTGATCGAGCAATTATGCTTGACGAAGGCGAACTGAAGATGACTGGCTCACCAAAGCAAGTAGTGCAAGCCTACCTTGAAATGATGTTCGAATCAGATTTGACTGTGTCGCAGTCAACTGTGATTGATGCAGATAGATACGACGAAGCCTTTGATCCAACGCAAGACAATTGCAAAAATCAGCCGACTTATAACAGTAATGAGCATCGATGGGGAGACGGGCGAGCAAAGATTTGTAACTACCAGGTCCTACAAAATGGAGCTTCCACCAACGGGCTTATTCAATCGGGTGATGATATCTCAGTGCGTTTTTCGGTGCTTTTTGAACATGATATTCAGGACTTAATCTATGGACTTACGGTAAAGACGAATGATGGAAATGAGATATATGGCACTAATTCTCGTTTACAAGAGGGACTAATACCGACCGAACAAATCGCTGGAGATTTAATTTTAATCGAGTTCAAGTTTAAAGCTCACCTGTTGGCTGGAGACTATTTTCTGTCCCTAGGTGTGGCTCAAGATCATGACGATAAAGATAATGTGGCGGTCGATCGTCGCTATGACATGATTCACCTGCATGTAAGCCCAACTGATGACGCGTTTGGCGTTGTAAATCTCGATGGTCAATTAGGTTTGGTGGATGCTGAGGAGGAATCAAATGACGACTAAAGTTGCACGATTAGCAAGTCTGAATGAATTCGATCTCAATATCGATAGAGTGTATCAACCCAGGTCTAAGCAGGCCGTTTTTAACTATACTGACGGGCTCAGTTCCGAAAAATATCTTTTTGATGTTCTGTCAAATGCAAAAGATTTGTCGAGTAGTTCGCCAGAACTTGAAGCAAAAGTTGTTGATTGGCCCAGCGAGTATCACTTGAGTAGCACGAGAGCTAATTTATTGCGCTCTCTAGATTTATCAGACGTAAACCGAATTTTAGAACTTGGCTGTGGTTGTGGCTCAATTACCCGATATCTGGGAGAGCAAGAACATATTCAAGTTGATGCTGTGGAGGGCAGTCCATCGAGAGCGGCGCTGGCCCGATTACGTTGCAAAGATCAGCAGAATGTTGAAATTTCGTCGGCTAATTTCAATGAGATTGATATTCCAATCGGTGAATATGATTTGGTTTTATTTGTTGGCGTTACCGAATACGCGGGGCGTTTCGCCGAGGGTTTGGATGATGTCGTCGCTCTACAACGGTTGCTGGCATTAGCTAAATCGGCTTGCAATGATAAAGGAGTTGTTTTAGTAGCAATCGAGAATAGGCTGGGAATGAAGTATGCTCTTGGTGCCAGCGAGGATCATTATGCAAGCCGGTATGTAGGCTTAGATAACTACCCAAATTCTGAGGGCATTCGAACTTACAGTAAACTTGAGTGGATAGAGCAAATAGAAAAGGCAGATTTTAGCCAATACCGATTAATGCTGCCGTTTCCTGATTATAAAATTCCCACTCTCGTTACCGGTGAATCGATCGATGCGGCTTCATTCCGAAAATTAGCAGCTAGACTATCTTCGAGAGATTACGTTAATGCATTTTCAGTCGGCGATAGCCTGGGTAAAAATGAGGTCAGAGTATGGGATGCACTTGCGCAAGCAGGAACAATAGCAGACCACAGTAATTCTTTTCTTTGGTTAATGGCTAATGATCATGCTGCAATAGCTAAACTGTTGACTTCAGACGTATCTAGTTTTGAAGCCCCCGAGTTTGATTATCAGTTAGATAAAGTAAATCAGCCTCAAATTCAAGATTTAGAAACATCGGCAGATGAAATGTTGATAGAGCATTTGAATGCCCAGATCGTTCAATTGCAATCGCATTCCAAGAACTTAGAGGATAAAGTGGACATTATGAGTAATTCCGTTGGCTGGAGGCTACTAAATGGTCTGCGTCGAATTCTTCGAAAAAATACGCTTTAGTAGCTTCAAAGACAAAGAGTTATGAGTATTCGAAAATTACTTGTAAAGTTAAATAATAAGCTGGAGTCCTCTCGGCAACCTGTTGATTTCGAAGCTTCGCCAGTAAAATTATTAGCAGGCTGGTACATCACTGAGTTTTCAGTATCGGGTGTTTTGACTGCTGTTCCTAGAGTATCGGTAGAAAATTCCCAGGGAGGAGAGCGAATTAGAGAGTTGATTGGGGCTCATTCCGGTCGCAATCGTGTTTTAGTTTACTTCCCTGAGGGAAAGCTCAAAGCACACAGTGACAGTATTAGATTTGAGCGGCTTTCAAAAGTAAGTTTTTGGGAATCTAGATTTAGAATTCTATTGATCTGTGCGAGATATCTGCGCGACTTTTTCGGTATATCCGCTTTATTAAAAACAATCACGCTTAATTTTCAGCAGCCATTCGAGCGGTCCTCCACATTACTCGGGTTTTATGCACAAGGTTTAAAAGGTGGTAAGGCTTATCTTGAAAACGTAGATGCATGGAAAAAGTATGATGGATATCACCCTCGTTGGTTTAGGTTGATCAGTGGTAATAGCAAGGTAGCCGTTGTTATCGAGTGCGAATCTCAGCGGCTGAATCTGGAGTCAATGTTACTACCCCCAGATGAAATTATTTTGGCATCGAGCGACAATAACTCTTTTGAGCGATTTGATTACGTTATACCGTTAAAAAAGTCTGAGGTATTACGGTCGCCCTCAATTCTAATGATCAAAAGAGCGATCAAGAAGGCAAATCAAAAAGTCAATTTTATCTACACGGATCATGATTATCGATGGCCTGAGGGACACCCCAAGCAGGCTTCGGTGCCGCGAGCACCCGCCTTTAAGCCTAATCCCAGTCGATGCTACTTGGCTTGTTATAACTATATCGGGAATGCCGTGGTGCTTGCTTCCCCTCTGCTTGAAAGTATCAGCTCAAAGGAGTTGTTGGAGCAAAGAGTTCTATACTCTATAGCAATCGAGGCTTTTGCAGATCCTGATCGGGTATTGCATATACCAGAAACGCTATTTACTAGCGTTCAAGATGAAGAGTGCGTTACCCCAAAGCCGTTTGCCAATAAATCTCCTTGGTCCAATATTGATTGGATTAGAAGTAATGATTTCAATCGTCTAGTCGCGAAACCAAGCGTTAATTCTGGCCCTACTGTGGACTTAATTATTCCAACACGAGATGGGCTTCATGTGCTTAAACCTTGCATTGATAGTATTCTCGAAAAAACCGATTATCAAAACTATAATATTTTTGTCGTAGATAATGGCAGTGAGCTAGAGGAAACACTGGCATATTTCAAAGAAATTGAGCAACGCTCGAACGTTACAATCCTAAATTACCCTGGTGAATTTAATTATTCGGCAATCAATAACTTTGCTGCACAGCATAGTAGCGCTCCATATCTAGCGCTTATTAATAATGATATCGAGGTAATTAAGGGCGATTGGCTAACACAAATGATGGCTTGGGCAATGCAACCCGATGTCGGCGTTGTTGGGGCCAAGTTACTATTTGGGGATGGTCGTGTACAACATGCTGGGGTAACAATAGGTATGGGTAATGCCGCCGGACATATCCACAGGCTTGAGGCTGGTGACTCCCGTGGTTACCAGTTGCGCTGCTTAGCGACACAAAATATGATGGCGGTAACCGCAGCCTGTTTAGTTACCTCTAGAGATTTATATGAGCAGCTCGGTGGTCTGAACGAGACTGACTTTAAAGTGGCATACAATGATATTGACTATTGCCTTCGAGTGGAAAGCTTGGGGCAACAAATTATATGGACGCCTGAGGCGGTGCTTTATCATCATGAGTCTGTAAGTCGAGGTGACGATTTGTCTGATGTGCATATCGAGCGTTACTTTAAAGAGCTAGAGTCGTTGCAGCGCCGTTGGAACACAAAAGGTTTTGTTGATAAATATTACAGTCCCCATTTACGTATCTCCGATGAAGGGGTCTATCCTGCGTCTCAGGCTGAACAAACAGATACTATGATCTACCTGTAAGGCTTTTTGAGTTCAGCGATGCAAGCTTTTCATCGATGAATTACGTATAATCCCGCGTGTCTGTAGTAGTCGCTCAGAATATCAATGCGGCCCTGTGAAAGTTATAACAATAATTTGGAAATCTTGATGGATATTTCTATAGTCATTCCTTTTTTAAATGAAGAACCCAACCTAAAACCGCTGTGCGATGAACTTAAGAAAGCTCTTGATCCATTAGCTAAAGATTATGAAGTGTTATTTATAGATGATGGAAGCACAGATGCTGGCATAGGGGTGCTCGAAGGTTTACGCGAGGAAATGCCACAAATCAAAGTTGTTAGTTTTCGTAGAAATTTTGGGCAAACGGCCGCAATGGTTGCTGGTCTTGACTACGCAGGGGGTGACATTGTAGTGACTCTGGATGCCGATAGGCAAAATGACCCGGCGGATATACCGGCGTTGGTGGCTAAGATCGAAGAGGGTTACGATATGGTGTGTGGATGGAGATTTGACCGTCAAGATACTTATCTTTCCAGAAAGCTTCCATCAATGCTGGCGAATAAGTTGATCTCTAGTATTACTGACGTCAACCTTCATGATTACGGCTGTACTCTTAAAGCGATGCGCAAAGATTTGGCAAAACGAGTAATTCTTTATGGGGAAATGCACCGATTTATTCCTGCTGTGGCCAGTGGTGTCGGGGCTAAAATTGCTGAAGTGAAGGTTAATCACAGAGCACGAACGGCTGGCGAGTCGAAATATGGTATTTCTCGAACGTTCAGAGTTATCTTAGACCTAATTACTGTCAAGTTTCTACTGAGGTTTCATTCTAGGCCTCTTCACTTTTTTGGGATGCCTGGTCTAGTTCTTGGCGGTATTGGCGGAGCTTTAATTACCTACCTAACGATTGCAAGGCTGTTTTTCGGAATGCCTCTTAGTGATCGGCCATTGTTGATCTTCGCATTTATGTCAGTGATCATCGGTCTGCAGTTTATTTTGTTTGGTCTTATCGGGGAGATGCAAACCCGTACTTATTATGAGAGCCAGGATAAACCAATCTATCATGTCCGAAATACGATCGGAATTGACGCTCGAAAAGATTAGTTTATCCTTAAAAGGTGAGTGTCTTAAATCCCAAAATAGGGCCAACCAGTTGTGTTGTTGTGGCCGTTATCGTTACTTATAACCCCGTAATTCGAGCACTCAAAGAGACAGTTGAATCTCTTTTACAACAAGGTTGCTATGTTGTAGTCGTCGATAATGGATCAGTAAATGTTGACGAGATTGAAGCCATCAAGTTATCAGCTAAGCTAATTCTGAATGGTTCTAATTTAGGCTTGGGTGCAGCTCATAATCAAGGTTGGATACACGCCCGAGAGATGGGAGCAAATTATCTTTTGATATTAGATCAGGACAGCCTTCCAAGAGAAAACATGGTGGTTGAACTTGTGAAAGCTCACCAAAACCAATCGAAATATCATAAAGTCAGTGCCGTTGGCGCATGCTACGAAAACTCAGAAAACGGAAGTTTGTCTTTCTTTGTTCGATTTGGGCTTTTAAAGTTTCAACGGGCGTATATTGACGCTGGAACGGTAGAGGCCGATTTCCTAATATCATCTGGTAGTTTGTTTGGTATGGATAGTTTAGAGCAAGTCGGTGGTATGGATGAAGCGTTGTTTATTGATCATGTTGACACCGAATGGTTTTTGAGAGCTCGTGCACTTGGCTTTAAAGCATTTGGGGTCGCAGACGCCAGAATGCGACACGGTCTGGGAGAAAAAACTCATCGTATACGAATCGCTGGCAGGCAGAGAAACATCCCCCAACACCAATCTTTTCGTTATTACTACATCTTTCGAAATAGTGTGCTTCTCTACAAGCGCGGTTATACAAGTTGGTTATGGAAGTGGAATGATTTACAGCGTTTATTGATCATACTTTTCATTTTTGGAGCACTGAAAACACCTAGACTTGCCAACTTTAGAATGATGGCCCTTGGGAGTTGGCATGGGTTGCTCGGAAAGTCTGGTCGGACGGAGCTGTAGGTTATGAAACTGCATTTTGTTGTCGTAAATTATAACTCTGGAGAGTGGTTGAGTCGGGCGCTTAAGTCGATCGGGGGGGTATCAAATTCATTCGAATGGCAGGTTACGGTGGTTGATAACGCATCAACCGACGAGAGCATGAAGATTGCGCAACATAATAACCCACACCCTGGTATTGATTGGGTGTTCAATGAGGATAACATCGGCTTTGCAGCTGCCAATAATCAAGTCTTGAAAGAGTCACAAGCTGACTATGTCGTTTTAATGAACCCTGATTGCGAGCTTAAAGACCATAGTGTCGACCGAATTATTTCGGTTATGGACGATCTAACAGATTGGGGCATGGCAGGTTGTAAAATTGTGAATGAAGATGGCTCTTTGCAGCCCACTTGCAAAAGACGATTTCCTACCCCTTGGTCGGCTCTTGTGAGAATGTTCTTACTAGATAAAATTTTTAAGGGATTTGGTAAGTTTCAGAATTTCGATTATGGTGATAAGGTTGAAAGTGATGAACAACCACATACCGTAGAAGCTATTTCCGGTGCTTTTATGGTTGTTCGTCAACCAGCATTAAGAGATGTGGGTTTACTCGATGAAGGTTACTTTATGCATTGTGAAGACCTTGATTGGTGCAAACGCTTTAGTGAATCTTCTTGGAAAGTGGGGTTTGTTCCCCATGCAGTAGTTGAACACGCCAAGGGCGTCAGTTCACGAAGCAGACCGATTAGAGTGCTTTGGACATTGCACAAAGGCATGAATCGTTTCTTCGATAAATTTTATAAAAATACCTATGCATGGCCGATTCGTTATGTGGTTAAGATTGGGATCGGTGTCAGTTTCATCTTGCGAGCAACTTCCAGCTACGCACGTTCTCTGTTCAATTAGATTTCTTGCATCGTGACACGTGTTCCTAAATCAATTCTAGTATCTGGTGCCAATGGTGTAGTTGGTCAACCGCTAGTTAAAAGATTAAAAGAGGAAGGATTCTCTCTGGGGTCGATTAGTCGCTTTGAGTGTGTTGGAAAAATTCAATGGGATTTAGACCTTGCCCCTTCAGAAGGCGTGATTCATCAAATTAGTCGTTTCGATTGTCTTGTTCATTGTGCTCCTATTTGGTTGTTACCTCGTCACTTGTCTACATTTAAAACCTCTGGGATTACTCGCTTAATCGTTTTTAGCAGCACGAGTGTAATAAGTAAGCAAAAATCTTCCGATAGTTCTGAGCAGCGATTGGTAGAGCGCTTGTCAAGTGCAGAATCAGCAGTGTTATCGTTTTGTCACTCTCAGGATATCTCAGTCACAATACTTCGACCAACGATGATTTACGGCTATGGAAGAGATCAGAATATTTCCCATATTGCTGGCGTAATTAAAAAGTTTGGTTTTATGATTTTAGTCGGAAAAGCAGAGGGATTAAGGCAGCCCGTTCATGCAGACGATATAGTTGATGCTTGTTTGAATGTGTTAAAAACTAACTCAGAGCTTGAAGACACGTATAACTTAGCAGGTGGCGAAGCGTTAAGCTACCGAAGTATGGTTGAACGAATTTTCAATGGACTTAAAATAAAGCCACGCATAGTTTCGATACCTTTAAGTGTATTCAGATTCTTGCTGTGGGCAGCATCAAAGGTTACAAGTTTTGACTACACTCCAGAAATGGCAAATAGAATGAATCAGGATCTCAGTTACTCAAATGAGTCAGCAACTGAGGATTTTAATTATAATCCGCAAGCTTTTCTTGAGGATTCCAGCCGAGACTTGGTTTGATGAGTTGGCCGCAGCAAAATATAGATTTGGTGATTATTTCAGTAGTCCTTTTCCTTGCTGTCGTCGTTTTAAGTTGGGTATCAATACGCGGCTTAATTGGAATGTTGATTAAGCGAAATATGGTGGATAACGCCAATGATCGCTCCATGCATCAAGGGGCCATTCCACGAGGTGGAGGCTTGGTGATTGTTGCAGCGTTATTGTCATCGACTCTCTTTTGGACTGTTTGCAGTGATCGACCTTTGTTCTTTGTCTCTTTGTTTCTTGTCCTTTTGGGTTGGGCTTCGCTGAGTTGGATGGACGATAAGTATGATTTGTCAGCTTTGTTAAGGGGAACAATACAGCTAGTCTTGTCAGCGCTATCGGTGTTTTTATTTGGTTGGGTAAATAGAGTTCTAGAATTTGAACTACAAGAATTTGGGCCTGTGATCAGTGTTATTGGTATTGTGTGGATCGCTAACCTTAATAATTTTATGGACGGCATGGATGGCTTGGCGGCGTCTCAATGCATCATCGCGAATATCACGCTCGGGCTCTGGTTCTTTTTTTTAGGCGAT
>JAKVBA010000059.1:9739-18470 GCA_022447525.1 Gammaproteobacteria bacterium | reverse complement strand
TAACAATGGCCTTCAGCAGCTAACTGAAGGTGGGCCTCAATTTACCCGTTTGGAGCGGATGAAATATCATCAAAATGAACCATACAAGAATCAAAAGTTTGCCGACGGCGGGACGCGCTTGTCAGTTCACACCCGTTTAAAAGGCGTTAAATGCCTTTAGGAAGCATCCAAATTAACGCGACAAAAGGAACAGACATTGAAAGTAAAGTTGTTCGTTACAATATTAGCATTTGCATGGTCAGCTTCTTCTTTAGCACTTGAAAAAAGCCTTATCAATCAAGCTATATCTGATGTGAATAGTGGTTTGTATAAAGGTATCGATAGCATATTGATATATGAAAACAGTAAGCTTGTTAGCGAGTATTACTTTAATTCTTTTGATAAAGAACAACTTCATCAGACTCGTTCCACTTTTAAAAGTATAGTGGGGCTGTTAGCTGCTATAGCATTTGATAAGCAGATTTTAAGTCCTGATGAGCGTATACAGCCGCTAATATCTCGGTATTTGATAATCGATAATACCGACTTTCGAAAAACACAGATAAGAGTCAAGGATTTACTTAACATGACATCTGGGCTTGATTGTTCAGAAATGCCTGGTACTGGACCATATCATGATGAAGTTGTAGATGATGGTCCTGAGCCTTTGAAATATAGCCTCTCCATAGCTATGGCGGCTGAGCCTGGAAAGGAATGGAGGTATTGCAACGCTAATTCTTTTTTGCTTGGAGTCACTATATCGGCAGCTTTGGATAGAGCGCAACAGCCCAATATCAACGATTTTACTCGCACGAATTTATTCGATCCTCTTGGCATAAGTGAATATAAAATTTATCAAAGTCCGGACGGCTTTCTCTACGCACAGGGCAATGCAAGTTTTAAACCACGTGATTTAGCTAAATTTGGCTTGCTTGTGCTTAATAGAGGGCAATGGCAAGGAAAAAAAATTATATCTAACCAGCATATCGATTTTATTCTGGATGGTGTGGTTGAAACTCATTGGTCTTGGACAGACTTAATAAACAAGCACCCAGCGTCAAAAGCCAAATATGCCTATCAATGGCACCAAACAGTATTTGAATTAGGTAAGATGTCTGTTCCTGTAAGTCATACGTGGGGGAATGGTGGGCAATTTATTTTTGTTGTGCCAAGCCTGGACATCGTTATTGTCTTTACGGGAAGTAACTACGGCAACATAGATAAGCAGAAACAAGCGTTTGAGATTATGCATAAGTATCTGTTACCCGCAGCTAGTGCATTTAACAGATAAATTCAGCCGGCAAAAAAATGGTGTCAGTTCACGCCCGTTTGAAAGGCGCTAATTAGTTATGAAGAGAATATTTCTATATATCTTGGTGGCGGCAATTGCTTCTTGCAGTGCATTCATCATTCATGTGGTTACTGTCGAATGGTTGCCTAATTGGGTTTCTCAGCAAATGAGCGGCAAAAAAATTACTCCATCTTGGGATGTTAGGTATGTTGCAGCTTTGACATCTATTGAATATGGCTTAGGCGCTGTTTTACTTTATTTAGCTGCGAGACAAACGCTTATACGATATATGGTATTTTATCGAGCAGTATTCTTGAGCATTTGTCTCGCAATGGTTTCCGGTGCTTTTATACGACAACCATTAATGGATGTGGTAGTTGGTAATCCCTTTCATGTGGCAGTTGTTCAAAACCTTTTTAAGTGGCTAGTATGGATGCTCTTGGGGTTCGTAGTAGTGTATGGAGTAGAGGCAATTAACAAGGCACTAAAGCAAGGACACAGCAAAGCTGTGCTGTAAAAATCTCGACTTAGGTAGAAAGTTTACACCGTCCTTTTACCAACTAGGAACCGAGAAACGTGAATCGTAGAGCTGGGAGTGATTTTACAAGAAAATTAAGCCTACTCAATCACGCAAAAGACCCTAAAAATATTTCGAAGACATGTCTATACTTTGAAATTTGTGGAGAGACCTTTTACACATAGCGTAGAGCATACGAAAGTGAGGGTAAAACTGGCCTAACCGGTAGCCGACCTTGCCCTGAAAATCGTAAACTCAGAATATCGAAAACTATAGCAGATGAAATACTTCACTTACGGCGACGATATCATTTCGGGTCAACAATGATCGTTTGGCATTTAAAACGCTATCACGACATTAAAATTTCTCGAAACGGTGTGTATTAAGTATGGCTGAGAAACAAGCTTAATCGGCTTTCGAGTAACATCGAA
Source organism: Gammaproteobacteria bacterium (assembly GCA_022447525.1). Classification (GTDB taxonomy): domain Bacteria; phylum Pseudomonadota; class Gammaproteobacteria; order Arenicellales; family Arenicellaceae; genus Arenicella. The sequence goes on along the minus strand of JAKVBA010000059.1, from coordinate 16,252 downwards.
AAGCGTTTTAGAGTGAAATTTAACTCCATCAGAAACAGGTACCGGAGCATGATGTTCAAATAGACGTTAAGTTTCTGTTTGTTTTAAACAAAGACGGTAATCTAATTAAACGCGTTCAATACAAGGAGATTGATGATTGTACACGCATTAGATCTTCTAAAATTTACGAGAAACACAATCGAGCTAGTTCAATTGATTTTGTGAACTACGTGGTAAAGCTATTTCCTTTGCGTATTAAAATGATCCGAAGCGATAATGGCGATAGATTTCAAACTAAATTTCATTGGCATGTTAATGAGCTTGGAATGCGGCGTGCTTACATTAAGCCAGTTAGTCCAAGACCAAACGGGAAGGTAGAGCGATCTTATTTGACCGGCAAACGCTAGTTTTATCAATGCTTAGATATAAGGGCGATGTCGATCTAAAGAAGAAACTAGCGCAATGGGAAAGCTACTACAATTAATTACGCTCGCACGGTTCTCACATGGGGAAAACACCATATAAGAAGTTGAAAGCGCGTATGTTAGACTAAGATTTTATGGCTACTTAAGTCGAGGAAAAGACACGCCCATTGGCAAGGGGTCATTCATACCAAATACGACACACGAAAGTACCAACAGGGGGTAAAGCAATGAGCAAATTTGATGCTACTAATTCTGGTAAATCACATCTGGGCCTAGACGTCTTGTGGGGGATTACACTAGGTTCGATTGTTGGCCTATTTGCAGGAATATTTTGGTTCGAGATGGGTATATCACTCTTGTTCAGTACCGCAATTGGGTTAATCATTGGAACTGCTATTGGTTCAATCGTTGAAAACAAGTCCAAATTGAGGAATTCAAGCCAAAACACAGAGAGTAACTGAGACGGTATACATAAAAGCCATTTAAGTTAGCGGCCTGGCGACCGCCCCTTAATTCAATGGTTATACACTCATGACGTAACAATGACGCCGGGCTGTCACATAGATGTCGTACAGAAAAATAGGATTTCTCTTGATAATAGTGTGAACTTTTATATCGGGGGAAGCAGTGATGGAAATGAAATTAGATAAAGCAAAACTTAAGCAACATAGAGAGTCAAAAGCCTGGAGCCAGTCCCACCTTGCTGAGGTAAGCGGTATCAGTTTGAGAACAATTCAGCGAATTGAAAAATCAGGTATAGCTTCGCCAGAGTCAGTTAAATCAATTTGTGCTACTTTTGGCATTCAAATAGATGACCTTGCTATTGTTGAAGAGCCTAAAAAAGCAGTGCTACCTTTTTTTGCATGCTTAATAAGGTACAAAATATCCAGCATGGACAAAAAGGCAACTTTGATCTCATTTAGCATTGCATTTGTCATAGCTTTTATTTTAACGATGTACTGAATATGACTTACTGTTTAATCGGCCAAATTCTGCTGTGTCGCTTTTTGCTATTAGGCTTCGTACGCAAAAATCAACCCAACAAAATCTGCCAATTATTAGGGCGTTAGGTCTAAAAGAGCATTGAGCCATGACAAATAAAACAACGATCATGTAGGTCCTCTTTGAATCCTCAGAAAATGGAACATTTTCTTTTTTAAAGCAGGGGATGAAAACAAATGGCTCTCTTAGAATCTTATGCAAAGCTTGTTCATACTATTGAGGCTGCATCATGACTCCATCATCGGGAGAAGCTGTGGATGCGAAAGACACGCCCTGTTAAGCGGGTGTTTTATGTACAAAAACAGCCATGCCAAATTATAAATAAGAATGGACATTACGGTGACTATCCCTAGTTTCAATCTAAGCTCATATTGGCTCATAGCTTTTTTGCATCCTCCGTTAATTTTTATCTACTTTGCGATAAATAGAAATAGGCAGCTGCTTTACCGATGGCACTTTGTATTCTTCACTTTTATTGTTTTTCTGGTGGCTAAAATTGTAATTGGTTTGATTGGTAGCGTGCATTTCATAGATGTAATAGGCTATTCATTCTGGTCCACATGGGGTGAAGCAATTTTAGTTGGTATGTTTTGGTGGTTAATGCTTGTAAAGTTCAATGAAATTCATAGACCATATAAAAAATGGTAAAACATATAACAATAAACCAAACTTTACTTCGTTGCATACGGCAGCTCCGCCGGGCGCGGCTGTCCGCGCTGAACAGATACCACTGCTGGCAGTATTATGTTTTTAATCGAAAAGGAAATTAAATGCCGATAAGTTCAAATAATGAAGTTTTTAAAAACATCATTTTAGTAATAGTACTATTGATGTGTTTATGGATTGGCTGGTCTGACTCTCTGCTAGTTAGGCCAGAAATCACCCAGGAAGAAATCCGAGAATCTATTCGTTTTTATATTAGGTCTGGTTTCCAAGTCGCCGTTCAATATTTTATACCTTTAGGCATTTTGGCTTACTTTGGTAACAAATTACGAAAATAGCTGATCAAAATCTAATAAGTTGCCCAACTATACTCCGCCATAAAGGGGCTCTGCGGGTTGCGCAGAAAACGTGAACTGATACCACTTAGCTGGATAGTCAATACTATCAACTAAGGAGATATCCCGCCTGGGACAAATAAGTAAACGATATTATGATGGTTACACCTAAGCATTTAAGCTTCAAGACGTTAAGTTAGCTAATCACCCTAACGTTAAATCGACGTTCACGCCGCCAGTTGAGACCTAATGTTCAAAGAGTAAGTTGACTATGAATCAAACAAAAAATATCTCAGGTTATTTTGGAATAACGATTGGGGGTATAGCTCTCATGCTTTCGCTTGTTCATTTTTGGGCAGGCCCATTTGCGCCGCAGCCAACACTTGAAACATCGATTGCTGAAAAAGCTGTCGCTATAAAAGACGCCACCATAAAAGCGTTAAAAGGTGAGGAGTATAAAAAAGAACAGATCCCTAACAAAAAATGGGATCTCGATAGAATTATATATGTTTTAACAGCTGTGCTTGGTGGGCTTGCCGTTATTCTTGCTGTGGTTTCTTTTGCAAAACATGAAAAAAGAGCCGTTGCCGGTGGCGCTGCTGCACTTGGAATTAGTGCAATCGCATTTCAATTCATTGCAATGTTCGCAATGGTTCTCTTATTTGTTTTACTTCTCTCATCAGTCATTTCAAGCTTGGGTTTTGAGTGAAGAACATAATAAGGTAATGTACAGCCGAAATGCATAACCACTGCAAGGTCGTGGGACCGCAAACGTAGGTAGGCGTCTGTAAGCGCGAAGTTAGGTAAAGCAAACGTATGGCGATCCTTTGACTAATAATTTACCTATATTGAGTGTGGGGCTTTACTTTTTATGCAAAAAAATCAAAAGGCTATAATCATTGTGGGCATTCAATAAGAGAGTTAGGCGAATCAGGGTCATAGTATGAAAAACAGGTTTCATTTTTCATCTTTTTGCCTGTAGGTCTGAGTTGCTTAATCATTTCTATGATTGCACATAACAATAACTACCCAGCTGCTTTTCTTGCTTTGATTTGTAATAGATTTTCCTAAGGCTTTTATTGGTTTGATCCAGAGAATTGCTCTAGGCAGTCTATTTTTAAGTACGTTGTTGTTACTTAGACATATAATATTTACCCAACCAGTACTTCAAATCGTAAGCCCACCAACATTTGCCTGACATTTAAAGCAGACGATTCTTACAATCTAAGACTGGACAATTCTCTATGCGATCACCACGATTTCCAGACAGTCATACCTTTGCCATTCTTAAACAAACTTAGGGGGCGCATCTATTAAGAGCCTTTACCGCGAACATATGCCGCGAACATAGTGAGAGTAGGGCCATGTTCTATAATTAGCGCTTTAAGTTCGCTGGCTTGGATGCATCATTAATTAAACCGATCAAGGAGTTGAAAGCCGAGAATGCCTGTTATAAGAGAAGGTTTGTGGGGTAGCGCTATAAGACTGAGATTCGTCAGTGGGTGCAAGCGGATTGTTTGTAAAGCATCTATTCACATAGTATGGGTGCAACAGGCCGTGTATTTGTTGTTACATGAGTCGTAGCTTTGCCGGCCCAAGTCTAAGTGTTAGCGAAATCTGTTTTTGATATTAGCTCAAGCTGGCGAGTGAGATTATGCTTATCGCCGACTGGCTTTTACGGTTTACCCAAGCGTAAAAGCCCTGGAGTTTTGGATTGCCCAGAACGAGAGCGCTTAATTAGGTGATCGAATTACGCGGCAAGCCCACTGCGGTTCGGTTCGATAATTTGTCAGAGTAACTTACTCGAACAACTTACCCGAACAACTTAGTAGTGCAATGGTGAATAGGGCGAATAACCGATAAATCACCTTGTTTCATGCACACCCAGCAAACCAGATCATAATCCGTGTATCGATTGACTCATTCGTATCGTTAAACATGACTGCTGGTATATGCCATGCTTTCGAATTCAGCAAGCATGCCCAGCCACCGCTGACTGAATGGCTCTGGCACACAGCGATCGGTAGAGTTTCTTAAAGTTGTCTACCCATGGCCGGCTTCACTCACTCGCTCAACTTATTGCCCCAGTTGTAAACAGAGGTATTTTGATGCGAGTGACTGGGCAATGTCCCACCCATACCGGCATACATGATATCAACCAAGTGATGTGCGTGTTCCGGGCTTGAGATTAGGATTGGATCGATCATAGCGGTATTGGTGTTATTGGGGCTGGCATCGAATACAATCTTGTCTTCTTTGATGGTCACAAGGACATCGAGATCGGCTATAGTCTCTGGCGCCACGGCAGTTGGGTCATCAGACAAGATGACAAAATCTGCCAGTTTATTGACTTCGATTGAACCTTTCTCGTTTTCCTCAAAATGTTGCCAAGCAGGCCAGATAGTCATTGCCTTGAGCGCGGTAATGACATCAACTCTGTGCTCGGGCCCAAGTACATAGCCTGAGCGAGTGCGGCGGGTGACCGTTGCGTCGAGCACGCGCATGCTGTTAGGAAATGCCACTGGTGCGTCATGATGGGTGCCAAACATCATACCGCGTTTAACCAACCATCCGGTGGGTGAAATGTTTTCAGCGGCCTCCGGCCCGACTGTGTGTTTGCGGTGCCAATCGCCCCAGTAGAAGGTATGCATCGGGAATAAAGAGGGAAATACATTCAGACGCTGTAGCGCATCAACTTGGTCTTCACGCAGGAATTGGCCATGTATCAGTACTGGTCGGTTGCCGATATCACCGTATTTCTCGCGTGCTTGTTCGAACGCAGCAATCAGCATGTCAGAAGCGCCCTCGCCATTGGAGTGCACGATGATTTGCAGGCCGTTTTCAAAGCAATAATTTATTGCGCCCTGCAATTGCTTGGCGGTAATTGCGGCGTAGCCCTTGTATCCTTCGGGGTAGTTTCCAACTGGGTCATAGTAAGGCTTATCACGCAGTGCGGTGAAGCCTTGTGGTGATCCATCAATGGTGAGTTTACATCCTCCTACTCGGGTGCGGTTGGTGTATTCTTGACTGAAGTTGTCGGCAATGAACTCACGGCCCTCTAGTACATCTGGGAATGCTACTACGTCGATTGGTAAATCGCCCGCCGCACCAACTTTTTTAAGGGCATTGACCACGGCGCTGGAAGCACGTCCCTCGTGTGCCGTAGTGTAACCAAAACTTGCCCACAATTTGCTTCCCTCACGAGCAAAGGCTTTGAGACCTTCCTCACCTAAGCTACTCAACATGGGGAATAACACTGTGAAAAAAGCATATTCCTCTAAAACTCCATTGGGCTCACCATTGGCATCGCGCTGAATTACGCCGCCTGCTGGATTTTTGGTGCTCGCTGTGATGCCAGCCATCGCCAGTGCCTTAGAATTTGCAACCCCCAAATGCCCCGACTGGTGCACGATCAGGATGGGTAAATCAGTCGAAATGACGTCGAGATCTTGTCGTGTGGGATGACGTACTTCAGCAAGTTGAGCATTGTCGTAACCAAAGCCGATGATCATATTGACCTGTTTAACGATGGTTTCATTGGCTTTGACCCAGTCAGAAATGACGTTTTGTAGGCTGGAGATATCTTTAACTTGTCCATCTGGTGGCGCCAGTAAGTTTGCTGATAGGGCTTGAAGCCCGCCCATACCTGCGTGTCCATGACTGTCAACGAAGCCAGGTAGCATGGCTCGTCCTGCTAAGTCGTACATCACAGTAGTTTCATTTTTGAAAGCGCTTAGTTCAGCGACCGATCCCACTGCAACGATCCTTCCGTTTCTCACCGCGACCGCTTCTGCTGTGGGCTGGTCGTCGTTGATAGTTATGATCGGACCACCGCTGTAGATAGTATCTGCTGGTTCTTGGGTGGTGGTGCCATTGCAGGCTGCTAGCACTAATGACAGCATGGCAAGCAAAAAGGCGTTGTATTTTGATGTGAATTTCAATGTATCCTCCGTTTCTTTTGGTTTACCGCGTTGTCATGCGCTACCGGTACTCAAAACAAAATCACATTAAGCTTATTGTGTGCAATCATTAATTTTTTACAGATTTAAAATACATAAAAATCAATAAAAATAATATGAATATGTTTATTTATCATTTGCTATTCACAC
>JAKVBA010000059.1:0-9729 GCA_022447525.1 Gammaproteobacteria bacterium | reverse complement strand
CGTTGGATCTGTAAGACCGACCATAATAGTGCAGTTGCTGACCAAGCCAGGTAAGTTAGTGAACTGGCGCAAGATCACAGCGTATCACTGACTCAGCCAAAACAGCGTTAGTTGTACCTTTTTTGATCAAAATTTTCGTTAAACGCTCTTCGCGCTTAAAGCTACAAGCGACCACAATAAAGTTTGATCGCCCTTGGTTGCTTTGCCACTATTACTCACGCTTACGTAACGCCGCTAATCTTTTTGCACCCCTAAAAAGGCTATAGCTGGCAACTTTTCAGTTCAGTGTAGTGATGTGTTGGTTAAGTTATCGCGAAAATCTACAACCCGCTCACTTTGGTTTTAAAATCGTAATACTCAATCGAAAACCAAGACCCTCTGGACCATTCTCGGCACTGTCTAACCAATACCGCAATCCGCCTGCAATACTCACTAATTGCCCAGCAACTTTTGTCACTTTGCTCATCGTGAAATTAATGGGAACTGCACTTTGCTCTGAATCCCAATCATAAGTCGCCTCGGTGCTAAACCCGTAAGAAACCGCATGCTGATTTGTGTAACTTACAAAAGGCTGAAAAAAAGTGGTATTAATATCAGGACTGAGACCGTCGTTAGACAATGACCAGATATGATTTGCTAGCGAACCGTATGTCCATGGGCCATTTTGTTTAAGAATTACCGCTGTGGGGCCCAATCCCCATTGATCTGCACCAAGTAAATCGTTCGATGCTGTTGGTAGTAGCATAACCGGCCCAGCACCCCAGATCCAACCATTTTCAGTGGCCGCTTTGGGTGAAAAAAATACGCTCTGTACAACATCCCCCAAACCCGATTGACTGCCAGAACCAGGAGATATATTGTCTTGAGAAATAATAGGTAAGACTGTTCGAGAAATTACATTCCAATCGCTGTTCATTGAAAACGGGATAACCGGTTGGGCATTGAGAACAAATCTATCACCATCGTCAATCGGGCCAATGTCTTTATCATAGTTTAGCTGAAAAGGTATGCTTACTAATGATGCAACCGGGTTGGCAAGCTGCTTTGCGAGCTCTTCGCTACTTTGAGCCCAGACGTGGTTACCACAGCTAATAATGAACAAAAAGAGTACTCGGACTGAGTTCTTGAAAAAATTATAAGGTGCCATGTTATAAAACCATCCATCGAAATTTGTTTGTAGATTAGCCCCGTAATTCCCCAGCTGTACGTTAATCATACGCAGAATTGGTTAAGGCTCCCTTCATCGCTGATCTGTCTTGGTTGTACAGTATTTACCAATTTATCAGTATCCACGAGTTTAAAACGCTAATCACGCTACATTACCGATGGTGTGATTACTCAACAGAGTCAGCTAACCAATCAAAGGAAAATACTAAAATATAATGCCAAGCCGCGCAGTAAAAATGAAGTGCGCTTTTGGCGAAACCAAAGAAATACTGAATTTTGGGATCATCGGCCATGTATGAGCGAGCTTTGCAGTCGCGGATGACGTGCGTTGATCTTCATCAACCCCTTCGGTCAGCAGCAAGGGTCAGGATAATCGCTCAAGTTATCACTGCAATGTCGATGGCCATATCAGTCGCCATTGGGGCTGAACCACTTATTGAGTAAGTAAGTTGTAGGGCATTGATTTTCATCAAAAATTTTGATGAAACCCTACTCTCCCTATCCTATGTGCCAAGCGACTAATTGAACTTCATCGAACTAATTCAGCTCAAGCAAAAGCTAATTGAATTTCCCGCCATATTTGGTAGCCCAGTAGTCAATCACTAAACCAATGATTGCACCTTCAAGCGCGAACCAAAATGGAGAGCTGATCAAGCCTGAAGGAAAAATCACATGAATCATAGATTGCATGGTTTCATAGGCAAAAAATACCAAAACGAAATTCATCCATGCGCCTATCACTGAGGACCGTAACCACCACGGTATGTCGCGTTTAAAAACTGGATGATAAGTGAACACACCAAACACACCAATAATGGCTCCAAAGGTGGTGTACCACAGCAAAACTCCCCAAGGAATAAGATGATTTACGTCCGCTAGAAAATAAGGAATCAAGAAAAATGCCAACAGTCCGAGCAAAAAACCTAGGCTTTTACCAATAACAATACGTCTGACTAACACGGAATCATTCATAACTCGCTCCATATGGCTGTTGATCTCAAACTTTGACGATAGCAAAGATCTTAGAATAATTCATGTATTCACTCCAGAGGCCATCTTCTCTTCGGCCACACGGTATCGCACAAGGCTCTGCACAAATACCGTATGATTTATCAGAGATTAAAAGCCGATGTGGTGCAAGCGAACACGTGAATATCCCTGATTCTATCGCGCCTATTTCACTCAAACTGAAAAAGTTTTTCTGAGAGAGTTATTCGTTTGAATATTGGATTAGTTTGTGGCAGGAGTATTCAAACCTGTCGCAATAATCGTGTGACTGCAGGCATTAACCTTGGCTGCCCTAGGTGGTTTGTATAAAGTATTTCGAGTGTACGGGTTATGGCGTTATCAAGGGCGTTTGAGGTCAAAAAAAGAGGAGCACTTTGGCTCCTCTCTTCATTAACGGATAGTATTCGCGCTAATTAATTTTTGCTAGACGCTCCCAGGTATCGATTACTGAGTCTGGGTTTAGTGAAACAGAGTCGATTCCCTGCTCAAATAGCCATTCAGCGAGATCTGGGTGATCGCTGGGGCCTTGTCCACAGATGCCGACGTATTTGCCGGCCTCGTTACAGGCTTGTATGGCCATAGATAGCATTTTCTTGACTGCAGGGTTGCGTTCGTCAAATAAGTGAGAAACGATGCCTGAGTCGCGATCTAGGCCCAGTGTCAGCTGAGTCATATCATTTGAACCAATAGAGAACCCGTCGAAGTATTCCAGAAACTCCTTAGCCAGTAATGCATTGGCAGGGAGTTCACACATCATAATGACCTTTAGACCGTTTTCGCCGCGTTTGAGACCGTTTTCAGCCAATAGGTTGATAACTTCTTCAGCTTCACCGAGAGTTCTCACGAAGGGAATCATGATTTCGACGTTGGTTAGCCCCATTTCATCCCGGACGTATTTTATCGCTCGACACTCCAACTCAAAACAGTCGCGCATACTTGGGGCTATATAACGGGATGCGCCACGGAAACCTAGCATAGGGTTTTCCTCATCGGGTTCGTAATCGTGGCCACCAACCATGTGAGCATACTCATTAGATTTGAAGTCAGACAAACGAACGATGACGCGTTTTGGCGCGTAGGCAGAACCGAGAGTGGCCACGCCCTCAGCCAACTTCTTAACGAAGAAGTCAGTCGGTGAGTCATAACCAGCCATGTATTCATCAATAATGGCTTTAACGTCTGGAGATTGCAGATCGTACTCAATCAGGGCTTTAGGGTGCACACCGATCATGCGATTGATGATGAACTCTAGTCGCGCAAGTCCAATACCTTCGTGAGGTAACTGAGCGAAAGTGAACGCTCGGTCTGGGTTACCGACGTTTTGCATAATCTTGAACGGAATGTCCGGCATGTTATCGAGTTGCGTGACTTGTTTTTCAAAATCAAGTTCGCCAGCATAGATATAACCAGTGTCGCCCTCAGCACAGGAAACAGTGACAGACGCTCCATCTTCAAGTTTTTCCGTGGCGTCTCCACAACCGACGATCGCGGCAACACCTAATTCTCTGGCAATAATCGCTGCATGACAGGTTCGACCACCACGATTTGTCACGATGGCAGATGCACGTTTCATAACAGGCTCCCAATCTGGGTCTGTCATGTCGGTAACTAAGATATCGCCGTCTTGCACGATATTCATTTCGTCTATGCTCAGTACCTTACGTACTTTGCCTGAGGCAATACGCTGACCGATAGAACGGCCCTCGACTAACACTTCGCTTTTTTCATGAAGTATGTAACTGACCTTTTGGTTCGCGTCGCTTTGACTGGCAACCGTTTCGGGTCTTGCTTGAACAATGTAGAGCTGTTGATCATCACCGTCTTTTGCCCATTCTACGTCCATAGGTCGGCCGTAATGCTTTTCGATAATCACCGCTTGCTTGGCCAGTGACTCAACGTCAGCATCGCTGATAGAGAAGCGCTTTTGTTCGGCTACGTCTACGTCTACGGTATCAACTGAACGTCCGGCTGTGGTTTCATTTGAGTAAACCATTTTTATTAGTTTACTACCTAGATTTCTGCGAACTACGGCTGGCTTTTCATTAGCAAGGGTAGGTTTGTGTACGTAGAATTCGTCAGGGTTAACTGAGCCTTGTACAACGGTTTCGCCTAGACCATAAGATGAGGTTACAAACACAACGTCGTCGAAACCTGACTCGGTATCTAGGGTAAACATAACGCCCGCAGCGCCCGTTTCACTTCTGACCATTCGTTGAATACCCGCGGATAGCGCTACGTTTTCATGTGCATACCCTTGGTGAACTCGGTAAGAGATAGCGCGATCATTAAATAATGAAGCAAATACTTCGTGCACAGCGTGCTTTACCGCATCAATGCCTTCGATGTTAAGAAAGGTCTCTTGCTGACCTGCGAAAGAAGCGTCTGGTAGGTCTTCTGCTGTAGCAGAAGAACGAACCGCTACTTTTAGCGATTCGTTACCAGCTTGCATGTCGGCAAAAGCTAGTTCTAGGGCTTTATCAAACTCGGCTGGGAATGGCGTCTCTATGATCCACTTACGAATATCAGCGCCTGCTGAAGTTAAATCATCAATATTGTTGACGTCTAAAGCGTCCAAACGGTCGTTTATACGCTTGTCTAGGCCATCTGTTGCTAAGAACTCGCGATAAGCGTCTGCGGTAGTGGCGAATCCGTTAGGTACTGAAACGCCCAAAGAAGTTAAATTCCCAATCATTTCACCTAACGATGCGTTTTTACCGCCGACTTTTTCGACGTCATCGATAGTTAGTTGATCGAACGCAATAATATGTTTGTTTGCTAGTGAGCTCACAGTTTAATCCTCGTGTTGGATTACTTATCTCATGGGTTGAGGAGTTTACCATGTTAAGTTTGGGTTTAGGCTATTGAGAATCTAAGTATTACTACGTATTTCTACTATTTATATAATTAATAAAAATACTAAGGCTGTGTGTTCTTGATGAAAGCCGTTAAACTATTGAGAGGTTTCTGTTTAATTATAAACGGTGTCTGGTTTTTGAACTATTTTGCAATCAATGCGTTATTTCTTAGCCCTGGCGAGTCACGGCGAGAGACAATAAGGCAAAGTGTGGAATAAGCTGAAAGCACGCGTAGTAGCAGTTTAAGTGCCCATTGGCGGTGTTGGTGATCTCACGAATGGAATGACTATTCAGCGCTGTCAGCGCCGAGCCACTGATGCTTAATGATGCTTAAAGACCTCGCACAGATCACCTTTAACCAATCAGACGCTCTTTAAGCTCACTCTAAAAAGGGTTCTTTATGAAACGAAAAGTCTTTTATTTGTCTGACAGCACTGGTCTTACCGCTGAAAACCTTGGTAAGAGTTTGCTTGCCCAGTTTCCACAGATTCAGTTTGAAAGTGTCACTCGTCCATTCGTGGATACCCCTGAAAAAGCTCGACGAATTGCGATAGAAATTAATCAGGAGGCGCAGACATCAAGCGATCGCCCAATTGTTGTGGACACCATTGTTGACAGTGAAGTAAGCGGAATCATTTCCGCAGCTAAGTGTTTTTACATCGATATTTTTTCTACTTTTCTTTCGCCTTTAGAAAACGAGCTTAAAGTTAAATCTGCGCATCACGTGGGGCATACTCCCATCTTCAGGGAAGATAATAGAGCGGTTGACGAGAACTATATGCAACGAATCGACGCTGTACATTTTGCTCTGGCAAACGATGATGGTATGAAATTAAGCCGATACGTTGATGCGGACATTATATTGGTGGGTGTGTCACGAACAGGCAAGACGCCATCAAGCGTATATCTTGGCATGCAGTACGGGATTAAAGCAGCTAACTATCCACTGATACCGGATGATCTTGAGATAAATAAACTTCCATCAGCGCTGGTTGAGCATCAAAAGAAGCTATTTGGTTTAACGATCAGACCAGCCAGATTGTCGGAAATTAGAAATGAGAGAAAGCCCAACAGTCAATACGCAGCACTGAGAACCTGTGTTGACGAAGTCAGGCAGGCTGAAACGCTTTATCGACAATATCGAATACCCTACATTGATACCACTCAACTGTCAGTCGAGGAGATTTCGGCAAGAATGTTACAACGCGCGGGTATTGAGCGCCGCGTAAGTGGTCTTTAGTTCTCTCTCAATGGCATAAAGTTCCTGTTTGATAAAGTCATGAACGAAATATGGAGCGACGCTGATCGCAAATTTATGAGCAAAGCGCTCGAACTGGCGCAAAGAGCGGCCGACGAAGGTGAAGTGCCAGTTGGTGCTGTTTTGGTCGAGAATGGCGAGGTATTAGCGAGCTGTCATAATGCACCTATAGGCCGCAATGATGTCAGTGCTCATGCTGAATTGCTGGCATTACGCCAAGCCTGTGAGCTAAAGCAAAATTACAGACTACCCAATACAACCTTGTACGTAACTTTGGAACCGTGCTCGATGTGTGCCGGAGCGATCGTTCATGCCAGAATAGAGAGAGTTGTGATTGCCACTAAGGAGCCAAGAGCGGGCGCTGCGGGATCGGCATTGAATGTTTTAAATAACCAAAGCCTAAATCATCGCTGTTTGGTTGAGTTTGGTCTAAATGAAAACGAAAGTTCTGCGTTGCTGAAAAAATTTTTCAAGAACAGACGACTAGCGCAGAAAAACAAAAAACAAAAAGTTTCATAAATATCCACTGGTTTGTTCAGGGTAGGGCGCAGCAATGCAAATGCGCTTGTTATTTGAGCTAAGTTAATACCGCAAGCCCTCGAAGATTTTTTTTAAAAATTGCTGTGTTCGCTTTATTTCTTGTTTGTTCCAAATAATGTTTGCCGCCTGTTCAAATTGACCAGTGTTTTGTTTGAAAGAGTCCAAAAGCTAACCCTTGTGAGACTGTTAGTTTTTGTTCTCAACGATTTGTTTAAAACTTAATTTAAAGCAAAGTTTAAAGCGCTTGAGCGATGAGCTTAGCAACTTTGTTTAGTTCTTCTGGGTCAGCCATGGTCGAAGCGTGCGTTTTGGCCTCCAAAATAGAGCCGGGAATGATGTGAAAATGGATATGAGGCACCGTTTGTCCAGCGGCCGCGCCGTTAAGTTGAAAAATCGTGATTCCGTCTGCTTGCATGGCGGTCTTCACTGCTGCGGCAATGGTTTGAACTTTATTAATTAAGTTCGCAGCAGCCTCAGGGCTTAAATCCAGTAACGTTTCAGCTGGCTCTTTGGGTATCACTAAAGTATGCCCTTGTTTTTGCGGCATGATGTCCATAAATGCCAGTGTTTGGTTGTCTTCGTAAACTTTCGCGCAAGGTAATTCCGAGCGCAAAATCTTGGCAAAAATGTTGTTTGGGTCGTAGCTCATTTCTTCTAATTGGGTAATTCTTGTCAGTTTAACGATTAACTCGACTATACCGCGTAAATCAGTGCATCTTCTAGTATCTTTGCTGACTAAAAAGATTGATAATACGCGCTGAATTTCGGGTTTGATTTATGACACAAGTTAGAGAATATCGATCATTAAGAGATGCCTTTGGGCAGTTTGCTACTGGCGTCACTGTGGTGACTACTGTGGACGAGCGTGGCAATCCAATAGGCCTCACGGCTAACAGCTTTGCGTCGGTCTCGCTAGATCCTGCGCTGGTTTCTTGGTGTGTGGACAAATCCTCGACTCGATTTAAAGAGTTTGCTGAAGCCGAGTTCTACACGATTAGTGTGTTAACTGATGAGCAAAAGGATCTCTCAAACTTGTTTGCGTCGAGAAGCTGGGATGACACAGTATTCGATGATGTGGAATGGCAAGCCGGTTTAAATCAAGTTCCCCAACTTCCTGGCTGTATGGCTCGATTTCATTGCAAAACGGAACACGTTTATGAAGGCGGCGATCATTTAATTATCGTAGGCTCAGTACTTGAATACGAGACCGATGAGGGTAGCCCGTTACTATTCGTACAAGGTGATTACCAAACCCTGTAGATTTTTTATGGGTTTAGAATTGTGGTGTAGCGTTGTCTAAACTAATTCTGGGGGAGGCGGTTTATCAATCTTAAGTTGCTCGATCAGGGCCGCAAGTAAAGAGAACTGAGATGTTACACGGAAGTACTTCGTGCCTTACACAAGACGTTGCAAAAAGTAGTCGCTGCCACAAGTCGGTACTCAAAGCAAATCTGCCCTCAAAGCAAATCGGCACTTAAAGCCATGCGCCTGAGAGTTATGCTCTAGTAAATCTACCTGTCAGATCAAGCAAAACTACTTAACTACTTTGTTGATGCGTAGCCTTACCGTATCTTGTTGCCCTGGTTGTGCCGATATCGTTTGCGACTCAAAATCACCTGATTGCGCCACCGGCTGACCCGACTTAGACAATCGTGCACTCACGGTCAGGTCAGGGAACAGGGACATTTTGAATTGGGGCACCATCGCGTCTTTATCGCTTAGCGTAATACTTGTGGGTAAATCAGAAACACGAAGGCGTTTAACCGCTACTGGTGGTGGCGGGCCATTCTTAGCTCTGGCAAATACAAACACCAAATCTTGCGGATTGGCTTGAGACAATAAGCTGTCATCCAGCTCAATTACCACGTTCAAGCCGCCCTCGACCGCCGCTATTGCGTTGTTGGTTGTTTGTGGTTCTGATGCTGCTGAAGGCATAGAGTTTTCTGAACTCTCGGCAGCGCCAGGTCCTGCCAACGAGTCGGCGCCTAGGGCATCCACCATTATCTTGCGGAGTTCGTTTTGTTGCTCAGGCTGATCGTCCAGAATCCCAAGCAACCGCCCCCAGTGCCGTTGCGCTTGGTCTTTGTCACCTAACTGTACGGCGGCTAAACCTCTAAGCCATAAAGCCTGCCTGTTATCTGGGTTTAGAGAAAGCGCTTTGTCAGCGTAAAGAATGGGATCTCCGATCATATTTCCATCAGCAGAGAGAGCCGAGGCATCGGCTAGAGAGGCATAAATTTCCGCATTTTCACCGCCAAGTTCAATGACTCTTTTCAGGCCAATCACTGCTTTACTGTACTGGCCTAGAGCAATATAGGTTCTCGAAAGTAGGGCCCAACCTTGCATGTCACTCGGGTTATCCAACAAACGTTGCTCTAGGTTCGCTACCATTTGGTTGATCTGTTGAGCGTCGGGTGTTTGTTGACCATGCTGCTGATTATTGACGACTGCAGCTTGCGAATTCAGAGCTTCAGGTGTGCCAACGTAGGTATAAAACGCTGCCGCACCCAATGGCACAAAAATGCACAGAGCTGATATGGCTGCTTTATTAGGACGTCTGGGTAGCGTGGAAGACTCGGAATCTATGTTATTAGCGAGATCGATGTCGTCCGCAAGAGTCGTCTCAATTTCTAGCTTCAACGCTTCGTAGTCGGTCGCTGAAATTGTGGCGTTTTTTAATTGCTCCTCAAGTTCAGCCAATCGTTCTTTGGCGTAATGAATGTTCTGTGCATGCCTTGCGTAAGAAAAGGTATTGCGCGTGAATAGTAGTGGCCAAACTAGCAAAGCCAAAGTAGCGAGAATTATTAGAATTACAGCAAGTACAAAAGTGACCATGGCTAGATTTGAGTTACAGAGATTTAAACTGGTGAAGTCGAATAATACTATTTGTCATTATTCAGA
>JAKVBA010000058.1 GCA_022447525.1 Gammaproteobacteria bacterium | reverse complement strand
GCGAGTTCCGAAAGGGGTCGTTGGCTGGCTTTTAAAGAGGATCGAAGCAGCCGGACCGTATTGAGTGCTTCTCGAATCATGCTTCGCTGGCTTTCAGCCAATGACCGAGGTCGCGGCCGAGGAGGTCCTGCAAGGCTAGAATGTCAGATCGGTAGATTTCGAGAAGCATGTCGTGGGTTTCTGGTTCGAGGGGTTTCTTTTCGACCCCACCCAAAGTAGGGATCGATAGCCCCCCGGTCGCAACAATTAAGCTTTCACATTTATAATTAACACTAGGGCCGGACAAGCTGAAACCAGTATCAACTTGTTTGACTTGTTCAATCAAGGTATCCAACCTAAACTTTACCTCAACCGCCTCACACTCATTGA
Organism: Gammaproteobacteria bacterium; assembly: GCA_022447525.1. Lineage (GTDB taxonomy): Bacteria > Pseudomonadota > Gammaproteobacteria > Arenicellales > Arenicellaceae > Arenicella. Next base: position 19,182 of record JAKVBA010000058.1, on the reverse strand, counting down.
TCAGTAAATTTAAGATATCTTTTGACGAGTTATCACAAAATAGTTGGCCGTGATCTTTTTCGTGATATTCAATACCATGACCTGCGACTAGTCCAATAAAGTCCCAATTGCTGTATTGACTCAGAGCAGACTTTACAAAATGTGGATTCGAAGAAATAAAATGCTCAGCCTTGACTTCGAGATTTGTGAAGTTACATTTGCCACCGCCTGACATTAAAATTTTTTTACCGAGTTTATTGCTTACCTCTATGACCAGCACCGACCTTCCACGCGCGCCAGCCGTGGCTGCAGCCATTAGCCCGGCAGCACCTCCACCTAATACGATCACGTCATAGAAATTATCAAAGAAATCGGAATTCATAGGTATATTGAGAATGGGTTTCAAGAGCTGAGTAGTAACATAGATTTAGCTTTTTTAAGCGCTTAAATGTGACCTTTACATATCAATCAGCGGCTAAAAACGCCAAAACTTTTATGTAATATTTTAATCTAAATCATCCTCGTATGAATCCAAGTTTTTAGGTTTGGCAAAATCGACCACCGCACCCGAGTACTTGCCGATTGAAGACCAATTGGTGGTTTCAAACTCTATCTTGACAATAGCAGCCGTTGGCAGATTTACGATTTTCTTTTCGGGTTTTAGCCTAGCAAATAAATTAACTGCTTCAGTCATGGCAGGATTATGACCAATTAGTGCCACCGTCTTATAAGAATCCGGCAAATCAAAGACAAACTGTAGTATTGGGCGAACTTTAAACGTATAAAGTCGCTCTTCTACATTAAGCGGGATATTAGTGTGACGATGAATCGAAAGGGCATAATCGAGTGCTCGACACGCAGAGCTACTAAATATGATTTCGATATCGCTGAAGTGGCTCCGAATAAACTTGGACATTACTTCCTTGTCCCGCAAACCGCGAGAATTCAGGGGTCTGTCATGGTCAGCTAAGTCAGGGTCCGACCAACTGGACTTTGCATGTCGAATTAAATAAAGCGACTTTTTCACTAGCACAGCGTACCATATACTAGCTCGCGTAGCGTAGCTTAAAAGAAAAGCTAAAAGGTGCTATCTAGTTATGTATAGCTGGGGTTTGTTAAGATTTATTGCCTTTTCCTAGACTTCAATTTTACGAGAGAAAGGAGCCATATTTAAAAGCATCACTCTATTCTTGAAGTTACTAATGTCTATTTTTTTGTGACTTTCAACTCATAGCCAGGGTGGCTAATAGCCCCAACAGAAACATCAAACATCATTCTTTCGCCGCCCCTAGATAATTCGATCTTTAAGATATCATCAGTCTCCATATTTTTGACGATACTCCAAAACGGATGGTCTTTTTCTTTTTTTGTGGGCTCTTTAGCCATATCAATACCGTTAATCGACAGCATGACATCACCCGTTTTGAGGCCACCCTTCTGAGCCTGCGAGTCGGGGTTAATGCAAGTCAGCTCTACACCCTCTTTAATGAGTTGAGAACAGATGCCGATAAATGGTTTCATGACCGCGTCCAACTTAACCAAAATACTGTCTTCGCCACTCATATCCAGTAGCTTTTTGGCAAGAAAACTGATTTCCCTCATTATTTCCTGTTTTTTGGCTTCTTGCTTATGGAATTGCTTACTAGTTTTTGAATGTTCTTTTTGAACAGATTTAGTATCTGCTTTTGGTGTAGAGTCACCGGCACACAGTGGCGCCGCAAAAGCAAAGAAAAATAAAGTTACAGCGGTTATGCCAATTCGATTGCAGTGCTTATTCATTTCAATATCTCAAATTTCGCCACTAGATTTGGCTACTTGATTGGAGTAGTACAACTTGTTTAGCTCGGTGAGTGTTTCGACACGCTCACCCCAAAGTGCTTTTACGTCTTCGTAACTTACGCTATCCGTTTGCTCACTTTCATTTATCTTTTGATCAACCAACATCAACTGCCATTTTAAGCGGTCAATCTCAGACTGATTGGCCAGGCCCGCAGAGCGACTTTGATTTTGTATCACAACTTCTTGCAAAACACTCTCAAGCCCACGAGAGCTATCCATCAGGTTTTGGATACTAGCTTGAAGCGCTTGAGTCTCGAATTGCGATTGATTCTGGTTGTTCGAGTTGTAGAGACTCACCATGCCGGTAAACATAATTGCAGCTGCCAGAGAATAGATAGCCGCATTTATTGATGACCAAAAGCTTGGCTTGGCCTTGGTTGACATCGCCGCAACCACGTTGGTAGGTTGTGCAGTGCTCCAAGGTGACTGATGGTCATTCTCGCTGACGCCTTTTTCGCGTAGCCTACGCTCTAACTGAGTCCAAACTCGCTCTGGTACTGGCAGGTCCGCCTCAAACATCAGGCTAGACTGCAAGTTTGCCGCGGCAGAGTAAACTTCCTCCAAACGAGCCTGACAAAATGAGCACTGGCTAACATGATCCAACTTCGTTGAATATTCACCATCTCTAATCGCAAGCAGCTCCTTGAGGGTAGCGTGCTCACTTTCAAACCTTACTTCATGTTGCTTTGTATCGTTCATATCTTTTATACCGCCCCGATAGGATTGGTCATCTGATCAGCCCGAGCAGTAACTTTTTTTGCGAGTGCTTTTAGTGCTCGATGAGTGATCGACTTAGAGTAGCTTGGTGATTTATTAACCATAATCCCAATTTCATCATGGGTATAGCCTTCTATTTCCTTCAACCAAAGTACAGTACGCACTTCATCACTCAACCCACCAAGAAGTTTTGCCAAATCGTGCTGATTACTAAATAAATCAACTAAACTGGCTTGATCACTGGTCTCTTTACCAACCGTTTGTGTTTCGTGAACATTGGTAAACTCATACTCGTCGGTCGAGAGTGTGTCGGCGTATTTCTTTTGTTTACGCAAATACATAAGGCATTCGTTTACGGCAAGTTGCCGCAGCCACATACCAAATGGCGCCCGAAATCCAAAGGTTCCGATCTTATCAAAGAGTTTCAAAAAAACACTTTGCAACAAATCTTCTGCACAATGTGGATCTCTACATATACCATTAGCCAGAGTATAGATTGCTGGCGAAAACATTTTGTAGAGCTCGCTATGAGCAGCCATATCACCGTTTTGAGCACGACACACAAGCTCCTCCGGCACAGTTTGCTGGAAACGTTGATATTGTATGGTCGAACTCTGGCTATACATAAACCTTATGATGCAGCAAAAATTAAATCAGTCGCACCTTTTTTTCTTTTTTACACTTTTTCGTTAACAAAAACTTTATAAATTGTGCCTCTGGTTTTGAGTCTGAGTATTTTCACCGAAAAATGTAGTTATTTTTCCCAAAAAACCACGGTTTGGCCATTTTATGAAACTTTATTACATTCTTGTGCCGCGGTATAATCCGGAGCGGAAGCAATAACATTGATGGTACCTCAACAGTGAATCCACCTATCAGCGCCTTGGGCGATAAAGCAAAGCTACTGCCAGATTTACTTGGTGAAGTTATTTTAGAGCAGGAAGGGCAAGCCGTTTTTGATGCAGTTGAACTATTACGCAAAGGCTTTATTCAACAGCGGCAAGCGCGTAACAAAGATAATCATAAAGACTTGATCAACGCCATTGAATCAATGCCGGTAGAGATTGTAGATCGAGTCATTCATGCCTTCAGTACCTTCTTCCATCTAGCCAACATCAACGAAGAACAAGCTAATCAAAAACTTCGCGCTCAGCTAGAAGAAGCCGGTGAAACTTGGTCTAACTCGTTTCTAGAGACCATAAGCAACTTTAAAGATCAAGGTAAGAGCTTAGAGGAAGTTTTAAAACTAATTAGCAAGTTAAACTACTATCCAACCTTCACAGCGCATCCGACTGAAGCTAAGCGACCCATCGTTTTAGAAGCGCTACAACGCATTCACAAAGAGTATCAGCAACTCAATAATGACAGAGTTCCTGAAGTAGAGGCGGCTGAATATCGTCATCGTTTGAAAGCGATGATACAAATTTTCTGGAAAACAGAAGCTGTGCGACCTGCCAAACCGACCGTCTATGATGAGATAGATAACTCTTTGTATTATTTCCGCGAAAGTATTTTTAGCTGTCTTCCGGATATTTACCGTGATCTGGAAAACGCGATTAAGCAAGTCTACCCAGAAGCACGAGGTAATTCACTTAACCTACCTAAAATAGTCCAATTCGGAACATGGGTAGGGGGAGACCGCGATGGTAACCCATTTGTTACCCCAGAAATCACTAAGAATGCACTTAGGATGCAACAGCTAGAGGTATTGCAAGAGTACGCTCGCCGAGTTGATCATTTAAGTAAAGTATTTACGCACAGTGCAGATCAAGTAGAACTTTCACCTGATTTTATAGCCTCGATGGAACGTGATGAAAATAGGCTAAACAAATATCTGGGAGATAAATTCATAACCGAGCCATATCGTCGAAAGCTATCATTGGTCAAATTGCGTTTGGAAAAGACGATCCATCAAGTCGAAACACATCTTGGTGATGCAACTCCATTCTTTGATCCATTGGCATTCAAAGATGAGCAAGAGTTCCGTGATGAAATCATGCTAGTGAGGCAATCGTTACGTCATCACAACGAAGGTAACATCACACGAGGTAGCCTGAAAGCACTCTTGAGACTGCTTGATACCTGTGGTTTCTATTTGTCTAAAATGGATATCAGGCAAGAATCAACCCTGCACTCGCAGGCTATCCATGAGATTGGCTGTACCCTTGATAGCCCGATTGATTACTATTCGATGGATGAAAAGGAGCGGCAGGCTTGGTTGACCGAGCGTTTACTGGATACCGAAGAGCTGAGCTACGATCGCCGACAAATCACTCTGCAAAGTGCCGAAATCATAGAAGTTTTCGAACTTATGAGTGAAATGCGAGAGGAAGTTTCTAAAGACTGCTTTGGTAGCTACATCATCTCTATGACTCACGAAGCCAGCCATCTATTAGAAGTCGCTCTGTTAGCTAAAATGTCAGGATTAATAAGTTGTGATACTCATGGCAACGTCTTTAGTGAGATCCATATCGCACCTTTGTTTGAAACGGTGAAAGACCTAGAGCATGCTGAACCCACGTTAGAGAGTTTATTCACTAATAAGGTATATCGACAACTACTATCCTTCACCGATGACACACAGGAAATAATGCTTGGCTACTCTGACTCTTGTAAAGACGGGGGTATTCTCGCTTCTAGTTGGAACCTCTATAAATCGCAACAGAGTATCGTTTCAGTTAGCAGTAAGCACAGCATCCGCTGCCTACTTTTCCACGGTCGCGGCGGCACCATTGGTCGAGGCGGTGGTCCGACTCACGAAGCAATTTTGAGTCAGCCAAAAGGCACCGTTCAAGGCGGCATCAAATTCACTGAACAAGGTGAGGTCCTATCGTTTAAATACAATTTCCGAGATACCGCTCGATACGAGTTAACGGTGGGCATTACAGGATTAATGAAAGCCAGTGCTTCTGACTCTGTTGTAGATAAGTCCGAGCATGTTGCGATGATGGAGCAATTAACCGAAAAAGGTGAAGAGGCTTTTAGAAGGTTGACTGACGACAACGTCGCAACCATGCAATATTTCTATGAAACGACGCCATCAGCTGAGATTGGCATGCTTAATATTGGTTCGCGCCCATCACACCGCAAAAAAGCCGACTATTCAAAGAAATCAATTAGAGCAATTGGTTGGGTTTTTGGCTGGTCGCAGTCTCGACAAAACATACCAGGTTGGTATGGCTTGGGTAGCGCTTTAGACTATGCGATCGATAACAAAGGGTTATCCACACTAAAAGATATGCAGAGTAACTGGCGGTATTTCAGAACCCTTCTGAGTAACTCGCAAATGGTGATCTTAAAAACCGATCAAGACGTCGCTCAAGAGTATTCGAAGCTATGCACCGACGAAGAAATTGCTACGTCCACCTACAAGAATATCTCTGACGAGTACTTCCGCTCAATCGACACCATCAGAGAAGTGACTGGCGAGCAAGAAATGATGGCTGACTTTCCATCAATTGGCCAATCAGTTCGTTGGAGAAATGCCTATTTGGACCCCTTAAACTATATCCAAGTCTTATTGCTTAAAAGACTGAGTGAAAGTGACAATCGTGCGGAATCAAAATGGCTAAAACCCGCTCTGGATAGTATCAACGGTATTGCCACTGGGCTACGTAACACCGGCTAGATAAGTTTCAGAGCATCACAAAGTTCAGAGCGACCCCGTATGAAAGCACGCTATTTATACGGGGTTTTATTTTGACCTTACCGCAAAATCGAGAGTTTACAATTTATCGGCAATATCTTTTCTAAGCGCCTTAAGTTCAGCATACATAGCCGCTACTTGCGATTCGATGTCATCATGACCTTGCTGTAACTCTTTAGATTCCGACTCCTTAACAGTTGCCATCGCATCAACCACGATACCGATAAAAAGGTTCAAAACGGTAAAGGTGGTGATTGTTATAAAGGGTATGAAAAACAACCAGGCATATGGTTGCACCTCCATGACAGGCCTTACTATGCCCATGGACCATGACTCTAATGTCATGATTTGAAAAAGAGAGTACATTGACTTTCCTAATGTGCCGAACCACTCGGGAAATTGTTCACCGAACAAGCTGGTGCTGAGTACACCCGAAATATAAAACACCAATAATAACAAGCCCCCTACCGAACCAACTCCGGGTATCGCTAATAGCATTCCCGCGACAACGCGTCGAAACGAAGCAATGGCCGTGACCAACCTTAATACCCGCAGGATTCTGAATGCTCGTAAAATAGACAAACTACCCGAACTTGGTATTAACGCCACTACGACGATTAACAAGTCGAAAATATTCCATCCTTGTTTGAAGAAACTCAATCGATAAACTGCAAACTTCATCAATATTTCAATACAGAATATGCCAAGACAAATCCAATCAAGATAGTCGAGCATCTGGATGGTTGATGGGCTTAACGATCTTGATGTTTGCAGACCTAAAATGATGCCATTAGCAATAATGACAAAAATAATAAAAGACCCAAAAGCCTTAGATTCAACGAGTTGCTTTAATTTAGTCATAGTATCCGGGTGACCTTCGATCTAATAGTCGCGCGCTAGAGATATAGAGGCTTAATGTGAAATATAAAGTTGAAAATTATTTTTTCTGTAAAAGAAACCAGATTTGACATATTATGTCACTTATGATTGAATTGTTTCCATCAAAAAACATCAAATATCATTAGTTCTACGATACAAACGCATATTAAGGAGTTGCCTATGTTTGAAAAAATTCAATTTATCGCTGTAGTCATTGCCATTCTCTCAATTGTGGTCATTGTTATTGGTCGTGAAAGCTCGCCAATTGCAAAATTTAGGGGATTAGCTAAAACTGCAATCGCTCCTGCGATTATTGTTTTTACTGCTCTGTTTTGGATTCAACAAGTCCCTGCTGGTCACGTCAAGGTTGCGACCTTATTTGGACAAGTGCAAGAGGAGGTCTACACTGAAGGATTACACTTCCCGGTAAACCCTCTTTACGCTTGGAGCCAATACGATGTAAAGCAAAAAACCATTAAATTTGACAAGATGGGTGTACCTTCCCAAGATCAACTTATCTCGCATTTTGATGTCTCGTTGCAATATCGCCTTATTGGCAGCAAAGCACCACAAATAAAAAAGAATACTGGCACGGCAAGAGACGTTGTTGATATTCATGTAGTGCCTTATTTTCGTTCGTTAATCAGGGAGCAAGGTAAAACTGTGGCTAACGCCGAAGAATTTTATTCTGAGTCAGTTCAAAATAGGATGCAGGCCGAAATGATGTCAGAGCTCACCTCCAAGCTCGAGCCAATCGGCATTGAAATGCAGGGCATTCTTATTCGAAACGTAATCTTACCGCCATTTATTGCAAAAGCAGTAGAGGACAAAAAGCGTCGTGAACAGGAAGCAGAGAAACAAAAAGCCGAACTGAAGAGGTTCACCACTGAGCAAGAACAAAAGATCGCCACCGCTAATGCAGAGTTGGAAGCAGCAAAATTGGAAGAAAAAAAGATTCGCTTACTTGCTGACGCCGAAGCCTATAAAATCCAGAAAATCAACCAAGCTGCTCAGCAAAGCCCAGCTTATATTCAACTCAAGCAGATTGAAGCCTGGAACGGAATATTACCGAAATACGTTGGCGGAGAAAATATGCCAATTCTAGATCTACGAACTCAAAGCAACTAAATCGTAACCACTCAAATTGAAAAGGCCGAATATGACAAGTTCGGCCTTTTTTATGATTATTTTTTCACTAGCTCATTTTAGTGAGCCATTTTAACGGAACGATCTTCATGATTCGCACCATAACTTCCCAGGGCCAACTCGGCACATAATAATTGGCACCCTCTTTATCAATTGCTTTCAAAATTGCCCTACATCCGGTTTCAGTATCGACTATAAAGGGAACCGTCTTCACCTTTTCGTTTATCTCACTACGAATAAACCCCGGATGAATCGTCGTAGCCCTAATTGGCGTACCCAGCAAATCAACTCGAATGCCCTCTGTTAATGACGAAACTGCAGCTTTCGTTGCTGCGTATACCGTCATCGCTCTTCTGAAACCTCTTACAGCACTTACCGACGAAATCATCACCAAATGGCCATTATTCTGCTCTCTAAAGTGCTCTAACGCGGCCTCACACTGTGCGATTGCAGAAACGAAATTCGTAATTGCAGTCTGTTTATTAGCGTGAAAGTAACCGGTTCCAAGTGAAGCACCCTTACCCATTCCGGCATTAACTATAACTCGATCTATATGCCCCATATCTTCAACAAAGCCTTTGAACACTGAAAACACCTGATCATGGTTATTCACATCCAACTCGCGAATGTACACCTTCGAGCTTGAGTTGATTTCAGCAATTTCCTCTTTCAATTCTTCTAAGCGTTCGGTACGTCTAGCACACAGTGCTAGATTTTTGCCTTGTTGCGCATACAATTTCGCCATGGTGTAACCAAGCCCAGAGCTGGCCCCAGTAATCAATATATTTTCTCTGCTCATAGTTATTTTTACTCTTTTGATCTTAGCTATACGTTATTAGATGTTTTTCGTCTTCGCCCTCGAAGTGAGTATGCTCATTCAACGACGATAAGAAAGAACGAGTCCTAGTTTTTATTATCTTAGTAACACCGCAGTTCATTAACGTCCAGTTCATGCGCATAAGCTTACGCTCGTCGACACCCAATAGCGACTGACTGAGAAGCGAAATTGGCCCTCCCGAGGTGAATACTGCAATGTGTCTCTGACCTTGACTTGCCTCGATAACTCGCTCTAAAGCCCCGTGCACTCTAACTTTAAATTCACGCCAAGTTTCAGAATACTGTTGATCATGTTCACCGCTCATCCACTTTTCAATGGCCTGATTAAAAGACAGCTCGAAAAACGCTTTTGGATTCTCTTGTTTTTTGACAAACTCCATCATGCTTGCCGCAGTTTCAAACTCAGGTCGTAATACGCGTAAAATTTCAGCGTGATCGTATTCATTCCAGCCAATATCAATATCAAGAGAATCGCGTAACCCGATACTGTTTTCAAATTGCTCCAAACATCCCAGAGCAGTCTGTTTATGACGCTTCATTGACCCCATAAAAACGGAGTCGAAGAACGGTAAACGCTGAGCTAATGATCGTCCAAGGTGGATAGCCTGCTTCTCACCGAGTGCGGATAGCTCATCATAGTTTTCTTTTCCAAATGAGGCTTGACCATGTCGAATCAAATAAATAGAAGTCACTAGCTCGTCCTGTTAATTATTTTCTTACAGCGATAAAGAAGATAGTGCACAAAAAACCACAAGTTTTTAAATGCAGGATTGCGAGTCTGTTGATGATGATATCGGTAGTAAATTTGCTGAACGATACCGGCCAATCTAAACAAACCGTAGATCTCATAAAAGCGCATATCCTGATGATCGAACCCCATGCTGTCGAGATAGTATTTGGTCAATTCAGCCCTGGTCATCATACCGGGCAGATGCGATGGCTGTCTGCGAATCCCTCTGGCAACCCGATCATCATTAGATTCTATCCAATAGGCCAAAGAGTTGCCCAAATCCATCAGAGGGTCGCCTAATGTAGCTAATTCCCAGTCCAAAACGCCGATTATTTTAGTCGGGTCATTACTATCTAAAACCAAGTTATCGAGCCGAAAATCATTGTGGGTTAAACAAATAATTTCTCTCTCTGGTATATTTTCCGACAGCCAATTCATCACCTTTTTAGCGCTTGGAACATTCCATGTTTTAGCTTTACTGTATCGATGAATCCATCCCTCTATCTGTCTCTCTACGTAGCCTTGACCCTTTGCAATATTCTCCAGTCCAGCCTCTTGATAATCAACTTTATGTAAACCCACAAGGACATCAACCGCGTTTTGACATAATTCCCGAGCCTGCTCTTCGCTAAACTCCAAGCCTTTGGGCATATTTGTTCGAGGTATAACACCACTTATTTTCTCCATTACATAGAACTCAGTACCAATCAGAGCATCATCATCAGAGTACGCAAGCATTTCTGGAACATAGTCAAATACCGGTTTTAAGGCCCTTTGCAAGCTATACTCACGTCCCATATCATGAGCACCCTTTGCCTTCGTACCCGCAGGCGCTCTGCGCAAAATAACTTCTCGGCCTGAGTAACTGAGGCAGTATGTCCAATTAGAGGCACCACCCGAATATTGAGTAACCTCTGGCCGACCGACAAGGCTTGGTAACTTAGATTGTATCCAAGGAGATAATCGTTCAAGCGATAACTCTTCACCAGGGCGAACATCACCCGCCCTATCAATCTTAGTATCACTCGCCTTGTTGATTTCCATAAGTTAACCCAACATTTTTCAAATACGTTTCTTAACGTATTTAGCAGTGCGTTTCTTTACCATAGCGAGATAGCGCTCAAAGCTTAAAAAGCGCTTTAATCTATAAGCCTTAATCCCTTCTTTATGCGTCAAAATCATAAACTTTCGTGCGGAAACACCATCGAAAACTTTATTGGCAATCGAATCTGCGGTTACGCCTGATTTCTTGATCATTTTATCCACAACGTTTTGCATCTTTTCGTCCCCGCTACGTAAGGACTTATTTAGATTCGTATCGAAAAACGCTGGACAAACGACGCTGACGTGAATTCCCTCTGGTGCGAGCTCTAGATGTGATGTTTCCGACAGACTCACCATAGACGCTTTCGATACACAGTAACTACCCATCCCTGGTGCAGCAGTCAACCCAGCTTGCGACGCGATATTAACAATGTCTCTCGACGCATTTTTACTCTTTCTCAGTAAAGGCAGCATACCTTTCGTCATTCTAACGTGGCCTAAAAGATTAATATCCAAAACCCATTGCCATTGCTCCATACTTTCGAATTCAAGCTGTCCGGCGGTAGCTACGCCAGCGTTATTAATCAACATATCCAAAGATCCCCAACGTTCAGCTAGAGAAATTGCTAGCTTGTCTACATCCCATTGCTGGGTGATATCACATTTAGCAAAGAATGCCGCTCCTCCTTTGCTGACAATCTCATCAACTGTTTCAGCGCCACCCTCTTCATTCATGTCAGCTACACAAACCTCATTACCGTCTTGAGCGTATCGCAGAGCAAGTGCGCGACCCAGCCCTGAGCCCGCGCCAGTGATCAAAATTTTCCTCATTTTGTATTCCTCAAAACGGTCTTTATTTATGGTAGCGCCCAATCATCACCGATAAACAGCTGTTCACCAAGTTATTTGAGCTCTGAGAAGTCAAAAGCAGAGTAACCCAACATCTTGTGAATAGAATGAAACCTGATACACTAAAACATGAATACAGCTCATACCAATTACGCCATGCCAAATAGCAAACGAATACAACAGCTGGACCTCAACCTTTTGAAGGTTTTTAAAACTCTGTATGCTGAGCAAAATATGACACGTGCAGCCGATTTATTGCATCTGACTCCGTCGGCGGTTAGCCATTCTGTAAAAAGACTAAGATACGCTCTGGATGATGAGTTGTTTGTTCGCAGCCAAAATAAGATGGTACCGACACCGGCTTGCCAACGAATGGCCCCAGCCATTATCGATAACCTCACTAGGCTTCAGCAAGCATTGCTGTTGTGGGGTGACTTCGACCCGTTGAGTTCTGACTATCATTTCCATATTGGTATGCACGATGCTTTCGAGCCCTCATTGATACCCAGACTTGCCAAGCTTCTCGCTCGTAAGGCGCCAAATACGGGTTTTTCTAGTATCAAACTTGACCGGGCAAATATTGATCGCGAGCTTGGTTCTGGAAAAATGGACCTAGCGATAGATGTTGCTGTTCCCGTTAAGGCACCTGTAAAACGCTTCGATTTTTACAACTCCAACTTCATGGTGTTAATGCGCGAGGACCACCCCTACCTTTCCGACCCCACACAAAAGAGTTACCTCGAGGCTGAGCATATTACAGTTTCTAATAGACCAAACGGTATGACAGCTGAAGATAGCTTGTTTAAAGGAAAAGGTGTCGAAAGAAAGTCTCATATTCGATGTCAAAACTATTTTGCAGCAGTAGAGGTCGTAAGGCATTCTGACCATCTACTGACTGCTCCAAAACTACTGGCTGGCTGGTTACAAAACCAAGGTCTTGCCAGCGCACCGGTTCCATTCAATCTTAAACCATTTCCAACCAGCGTTTATTGGCATGAACATACTCAAAATGACGCTGCCCAAAGCTGGCTACGTCAACTAATAATAGACGAGATTCAGCTTGATTGAAGGTGCTCTATATTAAGCCGGTAGCAATTCTTAAGATTGCGCTATAAAAGCGCGCAGTTGGTCAGAGCGGAATTCATCATTAGACCACGAACTCCTAGATAACTGGTGGTAGTACTCAGGTTTAAACACATAAGCCCAACAAGGTTCAATGTGATTGCTTATGGTTTTGACAGTCACTAATTCAAGTCGATATTGATCACCTTCGTAATCATCCAACGCCTGCATTTCCTGGTTTGATAGTCCAGTCAAGAGCAAGCCAGCCACCTTTGACCCTTGGGACGGTCTGATTGCCGGGTAGCTTTGGTCTGCGACAGCAAAGCACTTATAATCGAAAAGGGTTGCTGATGAGTTTTTCACTGTCCTGCCAATGAGTTCCGACATGATTTCATCATTCAACAGGGTCCCGTAAACAAATAAACTATTCATTGATGCATAGCATTATCTTCACAACCCAATAGCGGGCTCATCAAACAAGGTAACTACATAGGTTGGCTTAACTTCAACTGCCTCAGCTTGCCCGCGGATAACAAGAGTAACACTTGCCCTATCAACTAACGACCCCATTGGCTTGCTTTATCTTCGCCGCATACCAACATGAAGTTTCGATGTGTAATCCTTCGGCCTCTGCCCAGGCAAAGCCATACTCCACTAGAGACTTTGCCATACCCGTACCACGCTGAGACTCCGGCACAAAGGTGCTCCAAAAATCAACGGCTGATTGGGCTGCTCGATTGCCAAGTCGTCGATATTTTAGAAAAGCTCTTTGACCACCCTCTACATTTACAAAAAACAAAGTTTCTTCCTCTTGGTGATGAATTTCAAAAGTCATTGCATACCTTAAATTTACCAGATTAAGTTTTGTAGATGCAGAAAGCACACCTCTCGAACCTATTAACACATCTAATTATAGACAAATGACCGACAACTGGGCCAATAAAAGTTGTTAGTTAAACATCGAAGCCTTGTAAACGACTAAACAATCAAGTGCCCGGTACTATCGAACGCGTTCACCGAATATCACAGCATTGTTAGACAGCTCGGACCATGCCTCGTATTTAAACATTATTTGTTTAAATAACGACGACTCCAAGCACGTATTTAACCACTGCTGCAGTAGAGGTAAATTTAGCGTGTAAAATCTTTTTAAATCACTGTGAGCAAATTGCCTAATAAAGGGAAAAATGGCGGCATCTTGAATCGAAAAACGATTCAACGCTAAGAATTTACCATCACCATTTAACTTGATACGATCTTCCAACTCCGCTAAAAAAGGGAGCGCAGTCTGAAGATGCTCTTCTTGTGTTTTCTCTGGGTGGCGATCGAAGTATTTATAACGATCAAGCAAAGGCTTAAACTCGGTGTCATGCTGATTTATCAGCTCATCATCCGCCAAACTTTGGAGTTCAAGGTTTACTCGCGTACCCGCCAACCAACCATCTCGATCATTGTGAGTTAATGACCACTGCATGATATCTAAACTCTCATCAATTACTCTGTCCTCTAAAACCAACACAGGCACGGTACCTTTAGCCGACGCATTGAGCATTGTTTGAGGCTTGTTCTTGAGCACCACCTCTCTCAATTCAACCTGTAAACCTGAATAAAAAATGGCTAAGCGGGCTCTCATCGCATAAGGGCAACGTCGAAAGGAATAAAGTACTGACTGAGACATGGTCAATCTCGAACTACCTATTTTTTATTAGAGTAGCCAAATAGCTCTCGCTCGATAATCGTTTTTGCAGTTTTGTCAGGTAATGATTGCTGCCAATCGCCAGGACCATGAGGAATTTGTTTGGCAATTTCTCGAGCTGAAATCTGCAAATTAGCTACGTTCTTAATCTCAGCCGTTACCATTGCCTTGTTGTGAATCAAGTGTTGCAATAAAAATTTCAAATCTTCAGCTACGTCTGCGTTCTCCAAAGTAATCAATTTGCCATCGCGAATGGTTGGATATACGTAAACATTAGTGTTGTCTGAAAACAGTTTGCCAAATGCTTCTAAAATGCCACCTTCTAGACCCTCGTAATATTGCTCAGCAAATAAATAGTCAAAGTCCAAAACGCTGAGAACGATACCGATTCGATTTTGGGTATATCGACGAATCCATGATCTTAGTCGGAAGAAACGAAGATAGTCAGAAATAAGTACTGAAAAACCAAGATCATTCAGCAAGTCAACTCTGGCCAAGAAATCCATGTTAGCTTGGTCACCGTCATCGGATAATTCATTCATGGTGATTTCCGCAACAGCCAAAATGTTATCTGCATCGACACCCTCTTCCATAGAGAACTGCTTCATCGCAACATCCTTCATATCCATATGAACCTTTGTTGGCGGCTTAAAAGAGCCTCGGATTACAACTGTATCCTTTTGTCTCAATGCCGACGCCGGGACTACCGACTGACCTGATGCATCAAACATGACCGCTCTACAAGACCAACTGTGGATCAAATGCAGATTCATCAGTCGGTTTTCGACATTAGCAAAATCAGGTCCAGAGAAGTGGATCAAATCAATTTCGATTCTTTTGTCATGCCCCATGCCATCCTGTAGGCTGTTGATTAGCTGCTTTGGATCGTCTGATAGATAATAGGCACCGTGAACCAAATTAACACCTAAAATTCCAAGCGCCTCTGACTGCTCTTTGTTGGTATCATCCAGCATCCTGACGTGCATAATGATCTCACTCGGCTCTACTCCAGGACTAACTTGACGCTTAATTCCTATCCAACCATGGCACTCGTTTTTTTGTGAGTAACTTCGAGCCGTTACAGTAGCAGCATAAGCAAAAAAACTGCTCTGCGCACCACGATATTCGTTTAAGCGTTTATTGAGCAACTTATACTCATGTCGCATCATTTGCTCACACCGCTCTCGGCTAACGTATCTGCCTGCCTTACCATAAACGTCGTCGCTGACCTGCATATCGTAGGCGGACATAGTCTTAGCAACTGTACCTGCTGCCGCTCCTGCAGAAAAAAATTGTCGAGCAGTCTCTTGACCTGCGCCGATTTCAACTATGGCACCATATATTTGACTATCTAAGTTGACCTTGAGGGCTTTCTCTTGCGTCAGCTTTTTATTCTTTCTGTTTGATAAATTAATCTCGCTCACACTCATAATATTTACGACTCTTTTTCTTCCAGCAAAAGCACCACAGCGTGAGCTTCGATTCCTTCTTCACGACCAGCAAAACCCAACTTTTCAGTGGTTGTCGCTTTGACATTTATCTGCTCAACATCGCATTTAAGATCTTGTGACAAATTTTTCCTCATCGAGCCCAAATAGGGAGCGAGCTTTGGTTTTTGCGCAATCACAGTCACGTCAAGATTCCCTAACTGAAAGCCTTTCATTTTCGCCACCACTTCACGCAACAAAACTCGGCTATCGACGTTGTCAAAGTTTGCATCAGTGTCCGGGAAGTGTTTACCAATATCACCCAAACCTAGAGCACCTAAAATCGAATCGCACACAGCGTGTATTAACACATCGGCATCCGAATGCCCTAATAAACCTAAACGATGTGGAATTTCTACTCCGCCCAGAATCAGCTTACGCTCTGCCACCAGCTGATGTACGTCATAACCGTGTCCGATTCTCATAGTCGCTGCCCTACGCCACTATTCATCTTCGTCCTTTTTACGCTTCTTTTCCTTCTTGTCATCATCGCCCCTAGCGACATCGACCACCGCACCTGCAACTTTGAAAGGAATTTTTGCCACTTCAATGGTTGTATCCACTGCTGCACCAACAATGACACCTACGCAACCACTCAACCCAAAACTAAGCAGTAAAACAAAAAAAAGAGTCCTAATGGTTTTCATACTAAAACCTCGTAAGCAAAAAACAAAAACGAATATAGTGGTGCGTTAAAAATCTGTAAGGGCATCCAATATTGACCTCTAAAGAGAGCATATTGGCCCATAACTCCACCAGCCCGATTGTAAAACATATGCGGGGTAAAAGCTCGCCAACTCTAGTTAACTCTGGCTATTGAGTTAAAAGGTATTCAGCGAGGTATTGGTCCTCGGGCGTGGTGATTTTAATATTATTTACCGAGCCTTTACATAGCATTACCGACTCACCTATCAGCTCTAAAGCCGAAGCCTCATCCGTGATGCTTGCTCCATCTTCAATACAGTGTTTCAGTGCGGTTCTGAGTGTCGCGTATCGAATCATTTGAGGAGTTTGTGCATGCCATACCTTTGAGCGGTCAATGGTCGTTTGCGAAAACGGTTTGCCATCAACGATATCAGCTTGCTTTAGTGTATCTCTAGCTTCGATAGCTAACACACCACCCACTGCCTGATTTTCTAATTCAATGATCATCGCCTCAATATCGGCCGGGTCAACACAAGGCCTCGCCGCATCGTGTACCAGTGCCCAATCCCGATCATGCGCAACATCTTGCAACCGATCTAGACCATTCATAACACTTTCGGCCCTCGTGGCTCCTCCCTCGGTAACAATGACTCGGTTGTCGTCTATTTGTAAGCTAGAAAACCACCGATCATGCGGCGCTAAGCAAACCACCAATCCGTTAATTTGGGTCAGCTTCAATAAGGTTTCTATCGTGTGTTGAATGATTGGTTTACCAGCAATTTCCAGATATTGTTTGGGGAACTCTAGCCCCATTCGGCTACCGATACCGGCTGCTGGCACAACGCACCACATTTTCGGATTATCTGTCACATTTAGCTCTAATCTAATTCAACTCGAAACTCATTGAGAAGTCTTAATAATGCGCTTCTATCCGTTGCATCAAATGAGCCATCATTCTCGAAAGTTAGATCCGCGTACTTTGGATACAACTCTAATCTCTCATAATAGAGATCGGTGAGGCTTTGAGAAGGCTCTTTGTAGAGTCCTCTCGATGATTCATTGGTCACCCGAGCCAACAGAGTTTCAAGCGATATTTTTAAAAACAATCGACAACCAATATTACCTAAGTGCAGCATAGCTCGGTCACAAAATACCGCACTTCCACCTGTGGAGACCACCGCATTTTGGCAATTTATGTCACACAAGACCGACTCTTCCAATTTACTGAAGCGTACCAGTCCCCATTCATCAACAATGGCCTGTATTGGCATATCCGCAGCCTGTTCTATAAGGTCATCGGCATCAATAAACTCTTTATCAAACGTTGAGGCGATGTGTTTGCCAACCGTGCTTTTACCAGAGCCAGGCATACCAATCAAAATGATGTTGTCGATAAGCATAAGAACCGGTCGTAGATGAAAGTGATACGCCTTATTCCTGACTGGCAAGAATAGACGTTGGGATTCGTGAATCAGTAACCCAATCTAGATGCATCTTTTTACTTTCAAAACTCTTGCCATCTTTGTCCACGAAAAAGCGTCCAAATGCCACCGAATTTTTAACTATACTAGCAGACCCAATTCTGGTGTATTCAAAAATTATACTCTTTGAGATTCGTGCATTTTCTCTGATGTGGCAGCCATGACCGATCCAGGTAGGTCCTACTATCATCGCGCCCGCCTCGACTCGGGTGCCACTACCGATGTACACAGGCCCTTGAATCTCGCAATTTTCCCAGTCAACACTGGTATTCAAACCCACCCAAACACCTGGCTTTACTTCCTTTCCTGGCATCGGAATAGTTCTCAATTCGCCATTCATTATTTTCTGATTGGCTTCCCAATAGTCCGAGATACGGCCGATATCAATCCAATTGAAAGGCAGATTAATCGCATGAAATGGCAGGCCTTTTTCGACCAACTGCGGAAAAAGGTCTCCACCAATGTCAAACGCTGTATTTTCAGGTATCAAATCAATGACTTCAGGCTCAAAAATATAGATGCCTGTATTAACCTGATTGGAAAGGGCCTCTTCAACCGAAGGTTTTTCTTGGAAAGAGGTAATTTGCCCCGAATCATCTGAGACGACCACACCGTAATCCGAAACCGCCTCAATCGGCACCTCTAAAGTACAAATACTAGCAACAGCCCCGCTCTTCCAGTGTTCTCGAACCGCTTTAGTAAGATCTAAATCGATCAAAGCATCCCCGCAAACAACTAGAAAAGTATCATCAAAAAATCCGCCAAACTCCTGAATTCGTTTTATACCGCCGGCTGAGCCCAATGCTTCGGACTGAATTTCACCGTCTTCGATATGACCTTCGAAAGAGTAACCAATTTCAACACCTAAACGCTCACCATTGCCAAAATAACTCTCGATTTTCTCGGGCAAATGACTGACATTGATCATGATTTCATCGAAACCATGTCGTGCTAATTCTTCGATTAAGTATTCCATCACCGGCTTGCCGATGATCGGAATCATTGGCTTAGGCATTTCATTTGTTAATGGTCTTACACGAGTCCCCTTGCCCGCTGCTAAAATCATTGCTTTCAAGACAATCTCCCTTAATTAAATCAACGCGAAAAAACAATGCGCTTTCACAAAGCGCATTGTAACGTGATTT
>JAKVBA010000057.1 GCA_022447525.1 Gammaproteobacteria bacterium | reverse complement strand
ATGTGTGATTCTAACGGCAGAATCGGTTTTATTTACGTGTTGACCACCCGCCCCACTGGCTCGATAGGTGTCGATGCGTAAATCGGCAGGATTTATTTCAACGTCGACGGTATCGTCAATCTCAGGATACGCGAACAAAGACGCGAATGACGTGTGTCTTCGATTGCCAGAATCAAAAGGTGATTTGCGCACCAATCGATGCACACCGGTCTCGGTTCGCAGAAATCCAAATGCGTACTCACCGGAGATTTTAACGGTTGCACTTTTTATCCCAGCAACATCACCAGCGGACACTTCGATGACTTCAGCCTTAAAACCCTCTGCCTCAGCCCACCGCAAGTATTGCCTTAACAGCATATTTGCCCAATCTTGCGCTTCGGTACCACCTGAACCGGACTGGATATCGATGAAAGCATTATTTGCATCCATCGGCCCGGAAAACATTCGTTGAAACTCGAGTACAGCTAGATCTTTTTCCATCGCTTCCAAATCAGCGCTGACTTCATCGACTAGATCTTGATCCTGCTCCTCCTGAGCCAACTCAAGCATTTCCTTAGAATCGATCGCACCCGTAGTGAGTTTATTCAAGGTTTCGACAACTTTTTCCAGACTGGCCCTTTCCTGCCCTAGTTTCTGTGCCGCTTCGGGATCCTCCCAGATACTGGGATCCTCCATTAAACGGAGTACTTCCTCCAAGCGTTCTGATTTTGTATCGAAGTCAAAGATACCCCCTGAGCAATTCACTTCGCTCGGCTAAATCTTTGCATTTCTCAAATAATGGGTTTAGTTCCATTGATAAGTAATTTCTCGGAGATTGATGATCGCAGCGAAAGATAACCGAATTACGAGTTTATGAGAACCATGATTAATGGCTTTGTAACCATTAATCGCGCTTTTTTGTCAAAGCAATCTAAGTTTAGTTACAGATTACTCCTCCAACCCCCTAAAACCTACAACCATAAAACCTACAATAACTATGTACTTATGTGAGGTATATCGTTGCTCCCTTGATGTTGATGACAACAGTGACAACGTCCATGCAGGCTGAAGGTCTTGCCGAGCGGGCCTACCAAACTCTTTCACCCTCTGTGTTATTTTTTTAATGAGACTATCAATGTCTATGAACCAATGCCTCGAATGCAAAAGGATATGACGCCCAGAAGTGGTCTTGAATCAACCAACGCTCTTTCGAGAATCGTCAACAACTTACTTCTGCTCGCGAATAATCTGTTGAACCGCTTTAATTTCTCTTAGCCATGGGCCGTGCTTATTTAGCTCCGCTGACAGATCGGAGCGCGCTTGGTCTGCTCGCTCTTTGGAGGCATAAGCTCCATAAACCAATTTGTAAACAGCTTGGCCATCAACCCCCTCGGAGAAATATGCCGCATTGGCGTGAAGTTTATGCTCGTCAATAAAGTTTTTAACCTTAACCTCATCGCTGAAGGCCAGCATCTGAATGGTCCAAAAATCTGGTGCTTGTTTTAATAACCAATCTTCACGGTGGTAGTTTCGACTCAGTATCACGGCCTGCCCTGCGTCGATATCGCTGGCTGCGGGCCTTACTGATGAGCTCGATGCAGGAGTCTTTGTTGTAAATCCGTTTGAGGTTTCACCTGAGTCTGATGAAACCAAATCTTGGGCTAATACGAACCCCGCTGCCGCAGCACGCTCGAGCAATCTGATCGATTTAGCGTATTGACCTGATTCCCGTAAGTGTAAAGCGAGATGATAGTCGGCAGCCGGATATCCAGCATTACCTGCTTGTTCAAACCATTGCTTTGCTCTGGAGAGGTCGGCATCGGCAATTTGCCCACGTTCGTGCAGTAAGCCAAGGTTAAACATCGCTTTTGAGCTACCACTTTGTGCTGCTGATAACCAATACTGTTTTGCCTCTTCATATTGCCCTTGCATATATGAGCTCATTCCTGCTGAGTACTCTGGCGAGGGGTTAAGGTCTTGCGAGTATGATTCTTTTACAAAAAAAACAATTACCAATAAGCTCGCACTACAAAGCAGGGATAGTCGACTTAGCATCATGGGGTTTACCTGATAAAGAACTTGAGTCTAAATGGCGTCTGGGCCAGTCTCTCCCGTTCTGATTCGGACAACATTTTCAAGATCAGTAACAAAAATCTTGCCGTCACCCACCTTATTGCCTTTGGCTGAATCAACAATGGCCTCGACGACTTTGTCTAACACATCATCTGCCACTGCCACTTCTATTTTTGTTTTGGGTATGAAGTCGATAGCGTATTCTGCACCTCGATAAACTTCTGTGTGCCCTTTTTGGCGCCCAAACCCCTTAACTTCTGATACCGTCATTCCCATGACGCCGATCTCCGATAGAGCCTCTTTTACGTCGTCCAACTTAAATGGTCGAATAATCGCTGACACTAACTTCATCAAATTCTCCTGTCTTTGGTGTCGGCCGTAACTGCAATAGCATTAGACGGCTTTTTTCTATTGAAAAAGTTTACTCAAATTCTCAAGGAAATGATAGCGGGCATATCCACGAATTCTGTCTGCACAACAGCGAATAATCTAAACCTTTCGAAGATAATTAATTCACACTTAGCATGATTCGATCTAGGATGTTAATCTTGCTAACGCAGCATCGTACTGAGATTTCATAGACGCTACTCTGTCAGCCACGCTCTCTATTTCATCTACCGCGCCGATTCCTTGACCGCAACCCCAGATATCTTTCCAAGCTTTAGCGTCAGACGCTTGATCCGTAAGTTTACTCATTGCACTAATATCACCTTTAGGCAGGTTATTTGGATCTAGACCTGCGTCTGCGATACTTGGCTTGAGATAATTACCAGACACGCCGGTGAAATAGTCTGAATAAACAACATCATCGGCGTCACAATCAACCACCATCTGTTTGTATTCATCGACAGCATTAGCCTCTTTGGTAGCGATAAATGACGATCCAACGTAACCAAAATCGGCACCCATTGCTTGAGCAGCAAGTACAGAATCACCTGTAGCTATGCAACCTGATAGCGCAATAGGGCCATCAAACCACTCTCTAGTTTCTTGCACGAGGGCAAACGGACTCAGTGCACCGGCATGACCACCGGCACCGGCCGCAACCGTGATTAAACCGTCCGCGCCTTTTTCAATTGCTTTGCGGGCAAATTTTTGATTAATCACATCATGAAAAACAATACCACCGTATGAGTGCGCTGCATCGTTTACGTCAGTGTTTGCTCCGAGTGAAGTGATGATTACCGGCACCTTGTATTTGACACAAAGCTCCATGTCTTCATACAGTCGCGCATTAGTTTTAAACACGATTTGGTTGACAGCGAAAGGCGCAGCGGGCTTATCAGGATTAGCTTGATTGTATCGATCAAGCTCTTCAGTGATCTCAATCAACCACTTTTCGAATTCTCCTTCTCCACGAGCATTCAAGGCTGGAAAAGAGCCAACAATACCCGCCTTACATTGTGCTAACACCATTTCTTTACCCGAAACGATAAACATCGGTGCAGCTATCACGGGAAGAGTGAGGTTCTTTAATATTTCTGGAGTCGACATAGTTGTATAATTTTGGTCAAGATTGCGATTAGTTTAACAGTGTAATAGTAAAACCGTGAAACTTAAGCATCAACAAGACTTCGGCAAATCCTGTTCATTTACCACTTGAATCTCGTTCTGCGACTAGGTCCCTATGCCAGAATAATAGAGAACTTCGTTCCGGTGTCATAGTCCGACGCGGAAATTGCAATAGACCCCTCATAAGCCTCCACAATGCCCTTCACAATATGCATTCCTAATCCATGCCCAGGTATTTGCGAATCCAACCTTACGCCTCTTTGCAAGATTTTGTCTTTAGAGTCGGCATTAATTCCAGGACCATCGTCTTGTATGACTATGGATACCGGCAAACGCCTGGAGCCATCGGACTCTGCTAGATTAACAATCTTAAGGCTGATACGACGCTCACACCATTTGAATGCGTTCTCACACAAATTGCCAATGACTTCCATCCAGTCCCCTTCATCTCCAAAGAATGATACTCCATCATGTATTTCAACTTGCAGGTGAATCTCTTTAGTCGAGTATAGTTTTTGTAAACTTCTAACAATCTTCTGTGTAGGCTCTTCTATTGAGATTGCTTTGGAGAAATGGCGACGACCAATGGTCGAAGCGCTTTGTAACTGATAATTAATGATATTTTCCATCGAGCCTAGCTGCTCATCTACCTCAGGCTTTAATGAGGAGTTAAAGTCTAATCCTTTTAGGATAGCAATAGGGGTCTTTAAACTATGAGCTAAATTTCCAAGAACCTCTTTTTGACGATCAATTCTTTGCTCCTCAAAGTCCAGCAAGTTATTGAGATTTTTAGTAAGGCGCGTAACTTCCAACGGGTAATCTTCGTCAAGCCTTCTACGATCACCTTCCTCAATTCCAGCGACCTGTCTACGAACTCGTTCTAATGGTTTAAGTGTCCAATCCAACATACCTAAAAGTAAAACTATCAAGGCACCACCGAACAGTGACAGCCATATCAGCACTTGCCTTTTATAGCGAGCAAGCCGGCTAATATACTCTAAATTTGATTCGCCTACTTTTACTAAGAAAGGTGTCGTTCCCTGAGTGGTTTCCCATTCAACTGCCAGAGTCATCACATTGATTCGATCACCATTCCAATCAAGATTAGGGAAGAACATGAACTCACCCAATGAGCTTTGATTTGATGGCAAGTCCCTATCGAGCAATGAGGCCGAACGCCAGACAATTGCTAAGCTGGAGGCGTCTTGAGGTGACGGCTCCTCAATTTGTGCGAAAAGATCTGAGTCCAGCTTCAATAATCTTGGTTCAAATACTTCAGCCGGGGCAATGACCTTACCCCCTTCAACCTCAATGGAGGACATAAGTAAAAGGATTTGATTTCTTAGACTGTTTTTAGCATTGTCAATCACACTTTCTTCCAACGCACTGTTTAGTCCGGCGCCCATTACACCAAGAAACAAAACAACCAGCACGGTTGACAAGAGCAGGAGACGACGTTTCAGCGAATACAAAACTAGCTACTAACTAATGGTTTGCTTCCTGACGAGGAAGTCTAAATCGATAACCTCTACCTCGCTGAGTCTCGATCGGTTTTAAATCCCCCTTTGGATCCAATTTTTTACGAAGCCGTCTGATGAATACCTCGATAGTGTTACTATCTCGATCATCGTATTCTTCGTAGATATGATCCACCAACTCTCTTTTCGATAAGACTTTGCCCGTGTGCATCATCAAATAAGACATCAAACGATATTCAAATGCTGTAATTGTCACCACCTCTTCGTTTAAAAATACCTGCTTAGACGAGGTATCTATTCGAATCGGACCACATACCAGAGAGTTATCAGCCATGCCCACTGATCGCCGCAACTGAACCTTAATTCGAGCTAAAAGCTCTTCAGGGTGGAAAGGTTTAGTGAGGTAGTCATCGCCGCCAGCCTCAAGACCCTCGACTTTTTCTTGCCAACGGTTTCTAGCCGTCAGAATAAGAATGGGATAGGAGTGCTTATTTGCACGAACTCGTTTGATCAGCTCTACGCCATCCATTTTTGGTAGGCCCAAATCTACTATCGCCATATCAATCGGGTATTCCTCAGCAAAGTACAATCCTTCTTCACCATCACTTGCTGTATCAACCACATAACCATTACCCCGCAGACTCTCTGCTAGTTGTGTTTGTAAGGCCTGTTCGTCTTCAACGATCAATATTCTCATGACGATTTACTCTATCGCTTGGCATTAACCGAAATTTGTTTCACTCGCCCATTGGGTAGCAGTATTCGTACTTGATAAGTCGCTCTCTGTTTATTCAAGGAAATTTTAAGCACCTCAGCGTTATAGCGTTGCTTTACCTCCCGCACCACCTCGCTCTTACTGCGTAAACGATATTCAGAATTTCTTTTATTTTGGACGAGTAGGTCTTGGTAGAGTCGGGTTTGATTTGAATCCTTGCGTTCGTTTGAATAAAACCCTTCAAACACTGCTCTACCTTTAACGTGATTACTGACGTAGGAATAGTCTACTGATTTGTATGCCTGAAAAGCGTTAGCTTGCGCTTGCATCACACCAGTAAAAGTAAGCACTACCATTATCAAGCTATGCCACTTTATCAATCCATATTTACTCACGTTCAACTTCAACATACGTCACCCTTAGTAATTTACCGACTGAGCTTGAATTCCAACTATAGAATACTTGACGGGGGCTGGTTGAAGTCCTCGTCACTCTTTTGCTAAAAATTGCATTTTATACTGGATCAACCGTGACTTTAACTTTAATTCTGTTACCGGGGTGCTCGTCAAATTGACCATAGTACACTTTACCTCGATATTTGTAGGTTACATGGTATCCAACGAGTTCTTGTTTGGTTGAATATGAGTCTTGAGTTTCACAGCGCTGAACCGTTTCGTATCGATAATGATTGTTTCTGTAAGGATGTCTAGGCTGGCTGTGCTTAATATCTCTAGCAATACTTCCACCCAATACCGCTCCCACGACCGTAGCCACATCGCGGGCTTTTCCACCACCTCTTTTACCTACCTGATTGCCTATAGCTCCGCCGATGATCCCGCCCAAGATTTCTGGAGTTTTACTACTCCTTTTGCCGGGGTATCTGTGTCCTCGAACTCTCACTCTTTCGCTGTAGCACTGCTCAACAGGGTTATTTACTTGATAAGTCTCGTAGACAGGATCGACATTCACTACTTTGGCATAATCGTAGACAGCATTGTTGTGCCCGTCATTAAAGCCTCGATCGTAAGAACTTGCATATGAATTACCATAAGATCCGTAGTTATCAGCCCTCGCTGGTAACGACACTATGGCCAAGGCAATCGCAACAGCGATGGGTGTTACGAGCTTTTTGCTTAATTCAGACCCAATTGCGGTAACTGGTCTACTTACTTCGTTGTTTTCGATTATTGTATTTCGCATTATCGACTCCTGATTGGTTTTATCTGTTTCGATAATGTCACTCTACGATAACAACGCTGAATGGAAACTGAACTGCGAACGTAAAATGATCAAAGAAACTAAAAATGGGCATAGGGCGACATAAAGATTGATCTTATGAACGCCCGAACATGCAAATTTTAAATCTATCCTTTATCCAGGGTCTCGAGGAGTTGTAATAGCGGCTGCCCCACCATTGAGCTGCGCCAGCCTTTTAATAGTTTCTTTGATTGTCTGTGACGGTATAAAGACTCTATATCTTTCCTCGTCCCTAGCAGAGCCTGGGCGATATGGTGTTGCTCTGCTAGCCGCGAGAGTTCTTTCATCAGACTTGAGCACTTTGACTTGTCGGCCTTGCTGAGGGGTTCGACTTTTCTCCATACCCTTTCTGAAGTGGCATGAACTCCTTTGATTACCTGCAAAGCCTCAGCCGCCAGCCTGTTACTTGACTTTCTGCCAAAAAGTCCCATTTCCAAAATATCCTTGTCACTCTTTGGATTTGATTGTGCGAGTTCGTAAAGTTTATCGTCTCGCATTATCCAAGTCCTAGGAATATTTCTGTCTTGAGCAGAAGATTCTCTCCAATTTGCCAACGCCTTCAGTTGATGTTGGTGCTTAATCTTGAGCATTCCGCCCGATAAACGCAAATAGGCTTTATCGGGATCAATAATATACAGCGACTCATCATAATAGGACTCGAGTTCGGCCTCAAAAAATGAGGTCTTTTGTTGTTCCTCTAATCTGGCTTTTCCATGTATGAATAGCTGCTCAAGGTAAGCTACGTCTTCACCGGCGTATTTAATTTGCTCGTCACTTAGTGGTCGTTTGGTCCAATCAGTTCGAGATTGTGTCTTTGCTAACACCACACCAGCAACGTCTTCAACTAAAGCCCCATAGCCAATTTGCATGTCGGCACCACAAAAAGCAGCGGCCAACTGGGTATCGAATATTGGTTTTGGCAAGACTCCAAAGGTCTGAACGATAACTTCCATATCCTGTCTTGCAGCATGGAGAAGTTTCAATACGTTGGTGGCGCTGAACAACGAAGTCAATAGTTCGGTGCAATCAAGATTAAGAACATCAATACAGAACTGATCTTGCTCGATACCGATTTGTAACAAACAAAGCTTAGCGTTATAAGTTTTTTCACGTAAAAACTCAGTATCGATTGACACCACGCCGCCGCATTCGCAAAGCCTGCGAATTCTGGGCTCTAACTCCTTGAGCTGAGATTGCTCTTCAATGAGATAATTCATTCAAATCAAATGTGACGTGTTTGTTAGTTCTTATCTGACTCTTGTGATGCTAACATGCTGCCCTAAGAAATCTTAACGATTTTTGAAATTCAATTTACCTTGGGGCCAGATAATCCATGACCATACTTCAACAACTTTTCGAGTTCATTATCAATCGAAGAGAAGTTAAAGACATTAACTACAACCAATCTGCTGCGATTGTCGCAATTCTGCTTGATGCTTTTCCAATAATCTTCGCGATAACCACGATCAATGAAAATGGCTACCAGCTTGATCAAATCACCATAAACCACATCCCACTCGGTTTGGGAGTATTATACTCGGTCTTATTTACTGCCCTTTTTTACTCTTTATTCGCCGCCCAAAATAAACAGAATCGTTTTATTCAGGGAGCTACAGGATTCTTTGGGGCATCCGCAATTTTAACTGGCATCAATATAGCCTTGTCTATGTTGCCCGGTGCAGGCTTGTTTGGAATCATTATTTTAGGATTAAAAATTTCGTGTGCTGTGAGAGTCATGACCCAATCTTTGGGCTATGGTATCCCTAGAGCCATCTTAGCCGTAATTGGAATTTCTATGATTGCAATGATGATATCAACAATGCTTTTCCCTCCTGAGATCACGAATACGACGTTAATCGATCAATAACTCGAACCCTAGCACCCCAACCATGCACAAACAAAAGATTCATATTGTAGGAATTTGTGGAACCTTTATGGGCGGGGTTGCTCGACTAGCCAAAGAACTCGGATTCAAGGTTAGCGGTTCGGATGCAAACACCTACCCTCCAATGAGTACCCAGTTGGAAAATTTGGGAATTGAGTTGTACGAGGGCTATCGCGCTGAAAACATTCCTGCGGACGTTAATAAGGTAATCATCGGCAACACAATCGGGCGCGGCAACCCCGAACTCGAGTTCGTTTTGGACAATAATTTACCCTATACATCAGGTGCTCAGTGGCTTGGAGAGAATGTTTTACAAAACCGATGGGTACTCGGAGTTTCGGGGACGCACGGTAAAACAACTACGAGCAGTATGCTGGCCTGGCTTTTGGAGGACAATGGATTGGCTCCGGGATACTTGATTGGTGGTGTGCCTGAGAACTTTGGGGATTCCGCGAGGCTAGGAGGAGAGACACCATTTTTCGTGATAGAAGCTGATGAATATGACACGGCTTTTAGCGATAAACGCTCCAAGTTTGTTCATTACAAAACACGAACACTGGTGATTAATAATTTAGAGTTTGATCATGCGGATATTTTCAGTGATCTAAAAGCAATTCAAACTCAGTTTCATCATTTAATCAAAACTATCCCGAGCCACGGGCAAGTTATTTGTAATAGCGAATCACCCGCGATTGACGAAGTACTTGAGCTTGGATGCTGGAGCGAACAACGCAGTTTTGCTGGCCCGAATTCAGATTGGCAGGCTGTAAAAAAGGCAGATAATGCCGAGCAGTTTGATATTATCTACAAAAATGAAGTCCACGCTGTTAACTGGAATCTAATTGGTGATCACAATATGCATAATGCACTGGCGGCAGTTGCAGCAGCGCATCATGTGGGCGTAAAGGTAGTTGATGCGGTAGGGTCACTGAGTACTTTTAGATCCGTGAAGCGTCGCATGGAGAAGATATACGAGGGCTCACCCTATGGCTCAAAAATCCGTGTGTTTGATGATTTTGCACACCATCCAACAGCAATTGAACAAACAGTATCGGGCTTGCGAAACAGCGTTGGGCAAGAGCTGATCATCGCTATTTTAGAACCTCGCTCAAACACAATGAAACAAGGAGTCCATAAAAACCTACTCCCGAGATCATTAGACAAAGCCGACAGCACTCTTATTTATGCCAGCGATCAGGTCAAATGGGATATACATGAACTTGCCGATGAAAAGATAACGACATACAGCGAGTCACATGCTCTACTAGAGGGCCTTATTCATCAGCTACAGACCTTAGATCAGCCAGCGAATATATTGATTATGAGTAATGGTGACTTTGAAGGTCTGTACGACAGATTGATTGAAAAATTAAGTTACCGTTCATCTTAATCGCTTTATACTGCGGTTAATCCATGAGTAAAATCACCATAGCAAATTCAGAACAAACTCAGTCAGAGAGACACATTATGACTTTACGCTCTAAAATCCTTAAACTTTCCACTGTTATCTTGGCTGTTATTGGGATCACTTTCGCTGTCACGCACAGTAGTGCTTTTGACGATCACAATGTAGCAAGTAACCTTAACGCGGCATCATTCAAATCAGTAAACGCTGAATTTACGGTTAGTACCGGAGAAAAGATTGAAGTAGCAGAGTTGTTTTGGTTTGGCTGTGGTCACTGTTTCGCACTAGAGCCCTCACTTAAAAAGTGGAAAAAGACCATGCCAGCGAATGCTAAATTCGTGAAAATCCCAGCGATTTTTAGCTCACGGTGGGAGTTTCATGGTCGTGCTTTTTACACAATGGAGGCACTGAACGTACCGGATAAAGCCTATGATGCTTTTTTTCACAGCATTCACATAAAGCGAAAGCAGATCAACAGCTTGGATGCTTTGGTGACGTTTTTAGCGCCCTTCGAAAAGACCGAAGAAGAAATTACTTCCGCGTTTAATTCTTTTGTGGTCGATTCTAAAGTTAGAACCGCTGCAAAAATATCAAGACAATCTGGTGCTACCGGTGTTCCAGCGATTGTGGTCGATGGTAAATACCTTACGACTCAGGGTATGGCAAATGGGGTAAACGGTATGTTTGAAACCGTTGACCTTCTTATTGAGAAAGCAGCGTCAGAGCGTTAAGATAAGACACAGTCGAAAAGTAAAAATTCCTTTTAAGGCCATCTTTGGATGGCCTTTTTTATGCGCTAAATTGGTGGCATAAAAGCCACATCACGTAATCCAGCAGGAGAAGGCAAAACATATGGCCGACATCACAATCAGCCCTAAAGGCTCATTAGATTTACTGTCAAAAAGCGAAATAGCAGCTTTACAAGCCAGCAGTGATAATAAATTTCAGCAACTTTTTAGGGACTGCGCTTTAGCGGTACTGAGCACCGGTGCCAATAGCGATGATGGACATGCGCTACTAGCCGCTCACACAGATTTCGATATCGAGGTTCTGTCATCGGCTCGAGGTGTCAAGCTTAAGCTGATAAATGCGCCGGAAAATGCTTTCGTAGATGGCAAAATGATCGCGGGTATCAGAAACCACTTGTTTGCAGTTCTCAGAGATATTGTCTTTATACAAAACCAGTTTGAGCTTTGGCATGAGCAAAATGAAACTTTGACCGATATGGTGTTTAAGACCCTGAGAAATGCCCATGCTCTCAAACCTCGTCGACACCCTAATCTTGTTGTGTGCTGGGGTGGCCACTCTATCAGTGAGTACGAATATGATTACACAAAAGAGGTTGGTTACCGTTTAGGACTCCGTGGATTAGATATCTGTACTGGTTGCGGTATTGGAGCGATGAAAGGACCAATGAAGGGGGCAGCGATTGGTCACGCCAAACAACGGATCGAAAATACCCGATTCATTGGAATAACTGAACCGGGCATCATAGCCTCAGAGGCACCGAATGCCGTGGTTAATGAACTAATAATCATGCCAGACATAGAAAAACGTCTAGAAGCGTTTGTGCGACTTGGCCATGCCATCATTGTATTCCCAGGCGGTGCTGGGACGGCAGAAGAGATACTTTACATTCTGGGTGTGCTGCTGAATGAGAAGAATAAAGCCGTCCGGCTGCCCTTAATTTTCACCGGCCCTGAGAACAGCAAACAGTATTTCGAAGATATGGATCGCTTTATTGGCAACACATTAGGTAAAGAGGCTCAGTCACTCTATAAGATCATTATTGACGATCCGATTGAAGTAGCGAAAGTCACCAATAAAGCAATGAAAAAGGTCTATAAGAATCGTCGTAAATTAGACGACGCCTTTTTCTATAATTGGTCGTTGAACATTGCACCTGATTTTCAGACTGCCTTTGATCCAAGTCATGAAAATATGGCGAGTTTAGACTTGAGAAAAGACAGACCTGCCGCCGAATTAGCCGCTGATTTAAGACGCGCATTCTCGGGGATTGTGGCGGGTAACGTTAAGCCTCAAGGCATAAAATCGATCGCCGAGTGCGGACCATTCAAACTAACTGGTGATCCAGAAATTATGCAAGAACTGGATCGAACATTGGAAAGTTTCGTGAAACAAAAACGAATGAAGCTCTCAGGAGAATACACTCCTTGCTATGTCCTAGAAAGCTGATAGATCTTGGATAAAGAAGCCCAGAATGAATCAGGTGTTTACTGGGCTTTTTAATTTATTTTTGTTTTTTTGTGCGACGCTGCCGTACCAAAACAACGACATAAAATAATGAGTACAAACCACCGAGCACATAGCCAAGGATAACGGTGTTAAAAATCTCTGGTGTTTCAGCTAAATGGTTAATAAACCAAGAGCCCGAGAAAACCAAACCACAGGTCAATAATACTGTACCGCTTGCCGACAGAAGATCATTTTTACTTAAGTTGTATAGATAGCTAAATAAACTTTCCATCAACATCGTCACAATAAACGTCAGTGCAAAACTGTAAGTGCCTTGTACGACACCTGCCTTGATAGCAGGGTCTTGCCCGTGCATCAAATTGACCAATACACCCCAGCCGCCGTACACCAAGAAACCAATGCAAGCATTAACAAGGCTTCTCTTGATAGGCGACATTTGATTGTAAGTTTTATCGACCAATTCTAAATAACCCGAGATAAACGTCCTACAAAGTCTATCCTATCCCTGGTGCAGATGGTTTCTGTCGCTTTTTACTACCTGAAAAAGGTGTTTTACCACTGCGTTTTTTATAGCCAGTATTACCCTTTTTCGCTGACGCGTTCTCTGCATTCTGCTTATTTACCTTGTGCTGGTGTTCACCAGTGCTTTGCCTTGTAGAGCCGGTGGAATCAGAATCATGCTGAACTGAACTATTGTCTGTTTTTTTCCTTGGATTATTCCAGCTTCTGGAATTTTTCTTCGCGTTTGCGGAAGAACCGCTCTTGCGTTGGCTTTTGCTACTTGACCGATTCGATGAATTCCCTCTTTTTCCTGCATGATTCGAACGCTTCTCAGTACGCTCAATTTGGGTTTGATCGCTCGACTTTTGTGTTTTTGGTTTTTTCGGCTTTCGATCCCTGAAATCACCTTTTGATTCGGGCAATGCATTTTTAGGCTGATAGCCATCGAGTTCCACTCGTGGAATTAATTTTTTTATAAATCGCTCGATGTCTATTAATTGCTTGTACTCATCGTGACTGACTAATGAAATCGCTTCGCCTGTGGCGCCAGCTCTTCCGGTTCGGCCAATTCTATGCACATAATCTTCAGCGACATTTGGCAGATCAAAATTGACTACCTGAGGAAGCTGATCAATATCGATACCCCTAGCGGCGATATCGGTTGCAACCAAAACCCTGACTGAACCTGCCTTAAAATCCGCAAGAGCTCTGGTTCTGGCGCCTTGGCTCTTATTTCCATGAATAGCCATGGACTCAATATTACGATTACCCAGCTGTTTAACTAATCGATTGGCCCCGTGTTTAGTGCGTGAAAAAACCAAAACCTGGAACCAATCATTTTCCTCAATCAAACGAGCCAATACTTTAGTTTTATCCGTTTTTTCTACCGCAATCAGAGATTGTCGAACCGCGTCAACGGTGCTGTTTGGTGGAGTAACCGAAACTTCAACAGGCTTGTGCACAATTGATTTTGCTAACTGTCTAATCTCATCTGAGAACGTCGCGGAGAATAGTAAGTTTTGGCGTTTTTTAGGTAAAAGCTTGATAATTTTCCTGATATCGTGGATGAATCCCATGTCGAGCATACGGTCTGCTTCATCCAAAACTAATACTTCCAATTTGTCGAACTGAATTGCCTTTTGATTATGCAAATCCAACAAACGCCCCGGAGTGGCTATAAGAACATCGGCGCCACCTCTTAAATGTTTCATTTGAGGATTAATACTAACCCCACCAAATACAACCACCGATTTTACAGAGAGATTTTGACTGTAGTCCCGCACGTTTTGAGCAACCTGAGCGGCCAACTCACGAGTGGGAGTTAGTATCAGGACTCGTGCTTGATTGCCGGCATGCTCAGGCTTTTTAGAGCTAAACAAGTGCTGCAAAATCGGCAATGTAAACCCGGCTGTTTTGCCTGTACCAGTTTGAGCAGCAGCCATGACGTCCTTACCTTCAATAACCGGGGGGATGGCTTTAGATTGGATTGGTGACGGCTTTTCATAACCAAGCGCATCAATGGCATCTAGAATAGGCTGTGCAAGCCCAAGGGATTTAAAACTCATTGTCTTCCAAACTCACGTTGAATTGTATGATCGTGAGCTCGTAGCAATAAATTACGCTATGCCCACCGCGGAGTGGGCGGAGAGTACATTATTAATAACTATAAAGATACGAAAAGCAGGTGATTTACAGTAATTGTTTTATACAACTGTCAGTGGAATCGCTAAAAAAAAGATAACGCGCCCGCAAAAGACTCGGGCGCGTTAGAGCGAGTGTTACTTTTTCACGAAACGGACAGCCGCTCCACCACTGCGTCCAAGATCAAATTCCATTCGATCAGACGCCGTCACGTTTTTCTTCTCAATCACAATGTCATAAGGATTTTTATCGAAATCAGCCTCATCTCCGTCACGATAGATTTGCGCCTCCCAAGTGCCCTCACCCAAGAAACTGAGATCAGCACCTAGTTTACGTGCCTCTTCATTAGTGTGAGCAGCAAGATACCAATCTTGAGAATTTCGGTCCTTACGAGCAATAACCAGATACTCCCCTACTTCACCAGAAAGTGCTGTTGATTCAGCCCAATCAGCAGGAACGTCTAAGATAAACTGAAAAGCATCTAGGCGTGCCTCATAGTTTTCAGGTAAATCCATCACCATCTGAATTGGAGAGTAAATGGTGACATAGAGAGAGAGTTCTTTAGCAAGTGTGTGCTCAATTCTAGATCTAACATCATGCCTGCCCATTTCCTCAGTAATAGGTGGACGCTCACTCGGTCTTAGATCAAAAGCACCCGCGGTATAGTCCATTGGTCCCGACAACATACGTGTGTATACGAGATCGGAAACATGATTTGGCCCATTAGGCGGCACTCCCCAAGCATTAAACTCCTGACCTCTAGCACCTTCTCTACTCACCCAGTTAGGGTAAGTTCTACGCAAGCCGGTGTCTTTAACTGGCTCATGAGCATTAATCGCGATTTTGTGTTCATACGCCTTTTCAACGACTCTAAGGTGGTGATCGACACTGAACTGCCCATCATGAAACTCATAGCGAGTAATGCCATTTTCGTCGATTCGCTTTAACTTACCAGCGTCAGCAACGTAACCTGTCTTAACGACACGCACGCCACTTTTTTCATATAGGTCAAAGGCGTCATCGATCTGATTCTCATAGTTGCTCAAATTTCCTGACGTTTCATGATGGCCAATTAAACGTGTACCCACTGTGCGACCATACTCAGCAACTTTTTCGATATCAAAATCATCATAGGTTTTGGTAAAACTAAACACATCACCGTTGTTGTACCAGTCACCGTCCCAACCGATGTTCCAGCCTTCTACAAGAACACCGTCGAAATTGTATTTCGCGGCAAAATCCATCATCTCAATGGTTGCTTCAGTGGTAGCGGCGTGGATTCCATCTGTACCCCAAGTTCGATCCTTAATGTGTTGTTGCCACCAAATTCCAATGTATTTGCCTGGCTTAAACCAAGAAACATCACCCAACTTATTCGGCTCATTTAGATTCAGGATTAGA
Organism: Gammaproteobacteria bacterium; assembly: GCA_022447525.1. Lineage (GTDB taxonomy): Bacteria > Pseudomonadota > Gammaproteobacteria > Arenicellales > Arenicellaceae > Arenicella. The sequence goes on along the minus strand of JAKVBA010000057.1, from coordinate 3,977 downwards.
TCAGAATTAACTAAGCCAACCGCGTCGTCAGCCACTTGAATCGTTCTCCAAGGGGTCTTAAATGGAACGCTTACTTTCACCAAGCTCCCATCCGGTCTAGGCGCTAAATTAGCTACTAAGTTGTTGTCGCGCCGGTGTTCAATAGACATGCCAGAATAATCCACTAAGGCCGCCTCATGTAAACTGACATGAACCCCGTTAGTCAAACGCATGGTCACTGGCGTATGAGCCATTTCCATGTCGTTGACCTTGGTTTTATTGTAGAGATATTCGTAGCGATTCCATTTTCGTGCAGGTATCCACCAAGCGTCTGCCTCGGGATCCATATTGAATTCAGTAATTTCTTCGGTGATGGATACGTCCTGTAAGCCTTTTTGTGTAGGCACTTCGTACCTAAATCCTAAGCCATCGTTGAATACTCTGACTCTTAGATCGAGCTTCTGTTTTATGGGTTCAGTACGACGAACAGACAAAACAATCTCATTGTGATTATCGACCACATACTGTCTTTCACCCCAAGGTTGTTCCCAAGTGTTATTCGAGCTATTTTTGGCACTGTCTACGATCTTTAGCTTGTCATCAAAACCAAAATGATCGGCAAATCGAAGCCCCAGTAGGCTTTGATCGATAACTTGCTTACCATTTTTAAACACCTCATACTGAAGCTGACCATTATCGTCATTGATTACCATCACTAGACTTTCATCGGGCGATGTGACTTTAAATTCAGCTGCATCTACCAAAGAATGAACCAACAGACTCCCCACCAACAACCCTGCCTTTAAGACATAACTTTTCATAACTAACCTAATTATTTTTATATAACATCAAGAAAATATAGAATAATCCGTGCAATAAGGCTCTATGAATACGAATGCGTAAATTCGTTTATACAGGCATGAAAACTCAAAAAGTTCTGGGACTAATTTTGGCAGGCGGGCAAGGCTCAAGAATGGGGGGCGCTGACAAGGGTCTTTTGGAATACTTGGGGGAACCTTTAATATCCCATGTCATAAGGCGATTATCGCCACAGTGCGATGATATAATTATCTCAGCCAACCGCAATCTAGAGTCTTATCAGCGATTGGGTTATCGCATTATTAGTGACGAGGCGAGAAACCAATTCCATGGGCCATTAGCTGGGATTTGCGCAGGAATCGACTGTGCAAAAAAGACCAACTATTCTTCATTGTTAGTTAGTAGTTGTGACACACCACATCTGCCAATGTCCTACGCAGAAAAAATGACCAGCTCTATTTATGACACAGCGGCCTGTTCTGCCGTGGCTCATGATTGTGATCGACAACAGAATATCCACTGTTTATTAATGAGTTCTGCGTGGGACTCTCTTCTTGATTTTTATGCTAGTGGCGGAAGAGCTATGCACCAATGGCACAGCCAAAACTGCTCTAAACAAGTGAAATTTTACGAAGAGGTTCAAGCTTTTAAAAACATCAATAGCCTGTCTGATATTGGCAAAAAATAAGAAGACTCTAACTTAGCTTATTTCTCAGGGTTCCAATTGCCGATATCCGCTGCCTCGCCTTCGCCACCGGCTTGGCCGTCAGCACCGAAGCTAAAAACATCGAATTTATTGGGATTTTTGGAGCCTGGGTACTGATATTGGAACTCGTTACCCCAAGGGTCTTTTGGTATCTCGTCTAGATAGGGTCCATTCCAGGTTCTCTTTCCAGTATTGCTAACCAATGCTTTTATGCCTTCACCAGTGTTTGGAAAAGTGTAGTTATCCAACTTATAGAGTGCCATTTGGGTTTCAATAGTGCCTATTCCATTTTTCGCAGCCACTACTCTAGCATCATGGGCTCGTTTAAAGATATTGGGTGCAATGATGGCGCCCAAGATACTAATGATTATGACCACAACCATGATTTCAATCAGGGTGAAGCCTGCCTGCTTTGTTTTATACCTGTTTGGATGGTTTCTCTTCATCTCTGTTCTCCGGGTCATCGTTGTTTGACCTCTAAAAATTCACTAAATTCTGTAAATTAAACATCGGCATAAGTATTGCCAATACAATTGTTAATACCATCGATCCCATAAACAAGATCATAACTGGCCCCAACAAACTCACCATCATATTAATGCGAGTTTGCATTTCATTTTCCGTGGCTGATGCGGCTTTTTCTAGCATATGACCTAATCGGCCACTGTTCTCTCCACTGGTAACCATGTGCACCAATAAAGGAGGGAAATTGCCATTTCTATCCAACGCCCTGCCAATAGAGACGCCTTGCGCGACTTCTTCAGTGGCTAACTCAAGATCACGACGCAACACTTGATTACTCATTACGCCTTCACTTGCCCTCATTGACGCAAGAATGGGTACACCCGACCCCACCATAATCGATAGCGTCCGCGACATTCTGGCTGAGTCTATGTTTTGTACCATTTTTCTCAACCCGCCAATCTTTAAATAAAGACTATGTAACCAAAATTTGGGTTTAGGCTGAGAAAAAATATATTTTATGCCAACTACAATAGCTACCAATGCCCCAAATATAAATAATCCATAGTTAACCATTAGATTTGAGATTTTGATAACCAGAGTAGTCAAAAACGGAAGTTCCTGGCCTAGGTCTTTGTAGACATCCACTACCTTTGGTACGACCACGACTACAAGTCCAACCAAAATTGCGGCACAAACCACAAACAAAAAGATTGGATAGACCACCGCTTGTGAAACTTTTTGCTGCATCGCATGACTATCCTCTAAGTAGTCAGCTAAGCGATCTAAAACATTGTCTAAGGTGCCAGACTGTTCACCCGCTGATATTGAGGCTCGATAAATCTCTGGGAAACTATTTGGATAGGTCGCAATCGCATCCGATAAAGAATACCCTTCCGTAACAAGTGAGCGAATATCGCTCATTATGGTCTTTATTTTGTGCCCCTCAGACTGCTTGATCACGGCACTTAGGGTCTCTTCTACCGTCATACCAGAGTCCAGCAGAGTCGCCATTTGACGAGTTAGAATCGACAGCTCGTTGACCTTGATTTTGGCGCGACTGATCCTTCTTCCTTTTCCAGCAGATTTACTCGCATCTTTATCAGACACGGACTTAACGTCCAAAGGCGTGAGGCCTTGAGCTCGTAGGTCAGCTCGAACCTGTTTCGCAGTATCGCCATTTTGAATGCCCTTTATGGTTTTACCCTGAGCATTTAACGCTTGAAATTCGAATGCAGCCATCGGTTATATTTAGGTTCTAAGAAACGATTACTATGCCTGTGTAACGCGGAACACTTCATCCAGGGAGGTTTCGCCAGCCAGCACTCTATCAAAACCGTTCTGCATAAGGCTCTGGGATGACTTTCTGGCATGCTTTGTCATCTCATCCTCGGAAGCCTCATCATGGATAAGTTTACGCATTGTTTCGTTCATTGAGATCAATTCATAGATACCTAGGCGACCTCGATAACCAACTTGATCACATGACGCACAGCCCCTCGCACGATAAATTTTATGGTCCGTATCGTCTGCTAAACCAAGCAGCTCTCGTTCGGACGCATCGGGAGAATAAAGCTCCTTACAATCTGGGCAAAGTTTACGCACCAGTCGTTGAGCTAATACACCAACCAAACTAGAAGCGATCAAAAAGGGCTCAACACCCATATCCACCAGTCTAGTGACAGCGCCAACCGCTGTATTTGTGTGTAACGTCGATAGCACGAGGTGGCCAGTCAAACTGGCTTGCACTGAAATCTCCGCTGTTTCTAAATCTCGAATCTCGCCCACAAGAACGACATCAGGATCCTGCCTTAATATTGACCTTAGACCACTTGCAAAAGTAAGACCGATCTTTGAATTCATTTGGGTCTGACCAACACCATCTAAGTCATATTCGACTGGATCTTCCACAGTCAGAATATTGAGTCTCTTTCGATCCAAACGATGCAAGCCTGAGTAGAGAGTTGTGGTTTTACCGGAGCCAGTCGGCCCAGTCACCAGCAAAATCCCA
>JAKVBA010000056.1 GCA_022447525.1 Gammaproteobacteria bacterium | reverse complement strand
CAATTCACCCTATTCAGCTCTATGTTGTTTGAAATCAGGTAGGCCTAGAGCCTAGTATTTACGCGTATGAATAAAATCAAACGTTACCGACTCTAACGGTAATTTGAATACCAACTCTCTGATAAAAACTTCAACTGAATCAAATATCACCTTTTTCTTGGCGCATTACCCGGGCTACAGTATTATGCTGAGTTTGATATCTCTCTGTAAATTCACTTAGTTTGTCTAACTAAGCGTCGTGCATTGATAGCTGGGACTCAGTATGCCTTTTGAGTTCTAATGCTCGACTGGTATTTGGCTTGAAAGCAGGTGATACCGGCTCATTTGATCGTAGTCTTTCTCCGAGTATTCATTGTTTTTGGGCGGCTTGGCTTTGTAAGGAATGAATTAGCGATAGAAAAATTTCATGTCGATTATTTTTGCTGTTTGCCCACACGAAGTCGTTAGAGTTTCGCTTGCTTGTGGCTTGGGTACTTGATTTACATATATGTATCCCGTAAAAATTTAAATACACAACTGTGGATAAACCCTTGTAGACGCTCTTATATAGTATCAGATCTAGTTTTTTACCGAGTAGTGCACGACTCAAGCGTTTTAGTTCTGATAACAATAAATATGTTTCAATAAACTTAACGAAAACTAGTCTCTAAGAAGATTGGATAGAGGCTCTTTGTGGAGGTAGGTATGTACGGGTTACCAATTGACGATGTAGATGTAAGAATACTGACAATGCTGCAGGCAGATTGCACCACATCGACCGCTCGGATAGCTGACGAGGTTAATTTAAGTAATACACCATGCTACAGGCGAATCAAAAGATTAGAGAAGGATGGTTACATCAAACAGTACAGAGCTTTGTTAGACACTCATATGCTTGGCTATACATCCGTTTGTTTTATAAAGCTTAAAATCCGCAAGATTGCCGTAGCAAAGAATTTATGTGCTTTTAAACAAAATATAGTTAATCATCCTAATGTCTCTGCTGTATTCAAAGTTGCGTCCGATTTTGATTTTCTACTTTTGACACGATTCAGGAATAGCGAGCAGTTCAGCGACCTAATGACCGTCGTTTCCGAATGTAAATTTTGTTTAGAGGCTGATTACCTACTTGTTACCGACGAGTTTAAAAATGATCAACGATTAGAGTTGAACCAAGAAGCTATGGTTAGATAGATGGTGAGTTCTTGTAGCCCCAACATAATGTGCATTTAATCTACCAGTCGAGTAAATCTAATCATAAGCCAGAAGTGCGATCAACATTACAGAGTAGTAGGAACGTTATCGAACTTGCCTAGTTACAGCTGAAGATCTTTGATGGCACGACGGCGTGCTAAGGGAAAATGCAACTTTACATTGGTGCAATAAAGGGTAAATAAAACACAGCTTGCGTAAGAGTCTTTGGAACAAAAGACTACGAAACCTCCGAAGTCAATTAGGCATTGAGAAGGATCAGTGTTTAGAAGTAGAGAAAGGACGAACGCTTGGTAACCAAGAATCAAGCAGTTATTTTGCAGGATTATTGTTCCTACGTTTATTAATGTCAGTTTTGAACTAATGAGATTTTTTGGCGTACTTTCTACAAGCAACCATGGACCAATCCCATTTGTTTTGGTTGTGTCATTAGTAGACAAAGTGACACACGGCTGCTTGTCTTTCTTATGTCAAGATATATTACTGAATGCATGCGTTTATTTAGGTAGCTTACTCTGTTGTTTGGTCTAATTTTGCACCACCTTACCTTAGGGAATAATTTATCATGCTATAAAAGTATACAAGTTTGACGTTTGCGTCCCCCCGTCTTTAACGTCAAGCTGTCCCGAGAATAATGAGAGACGTGATCAACGCGTCCGAGCACTCAGTGACCTTTGAGCATAACAATGCTTTTTACCCGCACCTAGTCGGGTTTTTTTGTTTAAACGCGAAGTAATAAGTCGACAATGCTATTCAAGTAATCTTCGCGCAAAGCAGGATTTTAAATTTGTATAAAAGCTGGCACTAAGAGAGTAGTAATGACCTGTAGATTCATTTTGCCTTGGAATTACCGCAATTCGAGAGTGAATTTTCTAGTTGGCAGGCGTAGCGTATTGAGGCGAACGATAGTTAGATTGAAGATGACGTAATCGTATTGTAACGACGAGGCTAAATAATGTGTTTAAATTGAGTTTATGCTCATAATTCTATGCTCGCTTTAAAGGTTGATATGAAAAAATTGGACAATAAAGACTTACAGATTCTTGAGTTGCTTCAGGAAGATTGTACTATTTCACTTCAATCGCTGGCAGAAAAGGTAGGGCTAACTCAAACACCTTGCTACGAAAGAGTTAAAAAGTTGAGAGAGCTTGGAGTAATAGAGCGTTACTCGGCTATTTTGAGAAGTAGTCTTTTAGGCTACAAACATCAAGCTGTGTTGAGAGTGCGCGTTGCTGATGAGGCCTCTAATGAATCCGTGTCTATATTCGAGTCTTCCGTGATTGCCAATAAGGCAGTTGTTAAGGTCCTACGTATTTCTTCGAAGTTTAATTACGTCATAAACTTTCGATACAAAGAGATAGAAGATTTTTTCAGATTTGTTGAAATAATGAACAAAGAGGAGGTGGTTATTGATTCTGAAGTCGTTATGGTGCTAGAGACGTTAAAGGATGATCAAAGAGTGTTTTTTTAGGAGTTTAAATTCAAGAATATCTTGTCTCAGACATGTTGAAATGAGAATCTATGAAGACCTTTCAACATGCGCTCTGTACCGTTTAAACTTGGAGCGGGTCTCCTTTACTGAGGCAATTGGATCGCCTGTATTTGTTTTAAGTTCTTTTTTGCGCTGTACAGCAGAATTATAAGGACCAATTCTTCTCGACAAAAAGAATTAAAAACAACAAGATAAGTCTTCTCTGATGGCTTCTTTCTCTGTTAAGCATAATTGTTATGGCAATTATAAGATTATTAATGTACCATATGTATAAGTGGTACATGTGGTGTTATGGTTTGAATGCAGAGCAATTTAAAATTTGAAATGCAAAACTCGATATCTGAGCGAGTCCACAAATTATTGTAACCAAATATGAAGAGATATTTGCATGAGCAATCCCCAAATTTCAATAAATGTCAGCTCTACAGAGCCGATATTCGAGCAGTTGGTTTCGCAGATAAAGTATGCGATTTCAGTTGGAGATTTGTTAGGGGGTGATTCTTTACCTTCGATTCGTCAGTTGGCCGCAGATCTTGGAGTGAATGCAAAGACAGTGGCTAAAGCTTATCGTCTACTTGAACGAGATAAGGTCGTTGTTTCGAGGGGGTACAGAGGTAGCTTTGTACATATAGATGCTAAAAGCAATCTAACGATAGATATCAAGTCATGGCTGAAAGATGAGCTTAGTAAAGATATAGAAAGGTATCGCGACAGTGGTGCCACAGATTCAGAAATACGCATTGCCTTTAGCAACGCAATGCATGGAAAAAGTTAAGGAGTGTTTATGTTAGAAAAATTATTGAGTGATAATTATTGGTTTATGTTTATGCAAGTAGTGATGACGACTTGGTTTATGCCATTAATGTTATTTTCAAGATTAAGAAACGTTTCGAATAGTTATTGTCGCTCACATATGAGCTCCGAATCCGATGAGGTTTCATCATTATTCGTTCGTCGATATCTGACACTAAAGATTATGACATTGTTGTCATTGCTTTTGGGATTAGCAATGGTTGGGCATGCGTATTTCAGTGGAACTGAATTACTTGATTGGGATAATCAGGCCGGGTTAGTGGTTTTATTCTTTATTGCGTTGATACCCGGACTGTGGATATCGAAAGTTCAGCTCGAGGTCACTGACATTATCTTTGTAAAAAGCAGTTCGATAAGAACAGCTAACCTAGTCGCTGTGCCGTGGTTATCTTATATCTCAAAGACAATAATTGCTTTACTTCTGCTTGGACAGGTTTTGTTTGTTAGTTCGATTCTGTACTTTATTGAAAATCCATTTAGAGGATTCGGTGGCTATACCAACTTATTTGGGCTCTTTGTTATGAATCTCATTTTCTTGGTGATGTGTTACTTCGCCCTAACTCATAAAAAACTCTCGACCATTGAGGATCCAGCTCGTCGACATTTAATTAAAGCAAAAAATCTACGCTCTAGTTTAATCGCTTGGACCGTTGCAGTATTCTATTTATCGCTCTCTCTTTGGCTCTCGGGACTGGCCTTGAAAGGCTATACACTATTGCTTCAATCCTTGTATTTACAATTCGTTGTGTTTCTGATACTCAGTTCTGTTGCGTTACCAAATTTCGAACGAACTGAGTCTAATTTAACCACTTGACCTCTAAGTTAAACAGCCTGACGTCTGACTTAAAGTGATAACCTATGTTAACTATAGATGAAAAAAGTGAAGTTCGAGCAACGGTGAGCGAATAGGTAATAACTAAGACAACATAGGTAGGGTGGCTGCGCTTGAGTCTGTTTTATAATCGAATAAACTAAGATGATTTTAATCAACCTAGATCTGACGGACAGGGCCAATTGCATCACGGATCGCGGTATTTAGAGCCTCTATGTCAAGCGCAAATGTTAGCCTTGAATCCTTTGCTTGGAGAAAACCAAAGCGTAATTATCTTATTAGATTGTCAAAATCACCGCCGCAGGGCTTTTGGAATAACTTCAGATCAAACTCTTTAGCCACAGCAAATAAATGGTCGAATATATCCGCTTGGATGGCTTCATAATTGACCCAATTTTTGTCGGAGCTAAAAGCGTAAATCTCGATTGGGACGCCACTATCTGAAGTGGCTAATTGTCGTACCAGTAACGTTAATTGCTGGTTAATTTTAGGATGATTCTTTAAATACGCCAAAATATAGGCTCTAAAGGTGCCAATGTTGGTTATTCGCCGACCATTAACCAAAGATTCATTTAAATTTTGTTTCTCGTTGAAGGCATCTAATTCTTTTTGCTTGCTGTCGATATAGCCCTTGATGAAATTAATCTTGCTGTAACGCTCAAGACGTTCTTTATTGCAAAAACCAATGGAATTTATGTCGATAAAAATCGACCGTTTTATTCGACGACCTTCAGACTCCTGCATGCCTCTCCAATTCTTGAAGGATTCGTTGATCAATGCCTGCGTCGGTACAGTGGTGATGGTGTTATCAAAATTCTGAACTTTCACTGTGGTAAGTCCAATCTCTAATATGTCACCACTGGCTTTGTGCTGGGGTATATCGACCCAATCGCCAAGATTAACCATGCGGTTATAACTCAGTTGTAAACCAGCCACAAAGCCTAATATGGAGTCTTTGAAAACCAACATAAGTACAGCGGTCATGGCTCCCAAACCGGCGAAAAGTTTCAGCGGCGATTCACCTACGATGAGCGATAAAACTAAAATGACCGCGACGAAATACAAAACTAAACGTGCTACTTGCGCAAAGCTTTGTATCGGTATTCGTTTAGAGATTGGAAAGGTATGATAGATTTCAAGCAAGGCATTGATGGTTGAATCTATTGCCAGTGTGGCGATAAAAACAGCGTAGATCAAAATGCCTTGAGTTACTATGGCCACTAAAGTTGGATAACTAGCTAAACTAATCGGGGCTAATTTGAAAACAACGATGACCGGTACAAGCAAGGACAGACGTTCGAACACTTTGCGCTCAAGTAATATGTCATCAAGATTAGATTGACTTTTTATGATCAACTTTTTGATCAGTCCGACTATCACCCTCTTAGTGACTTGATAACTGATCAGTGCCAAAACTAGCACTACACTTGTTTTAATGATGGTGATAATCACTGCCTCGTAAGTAACCAAGGATGGAAAGTGATTTATCCAAGATTCAAGAAGCTTATTCATGGTGCTTGGTGAGTGAATATTATTATCTAGATGCCAATAGTACGTTAAAAGCCCTCGAATAAGATGCAAAAAAAATGTTTATCGCTACTCAGTCAGCTTAAATTGCAATACACTAGTTCGACGATTAAATTTTAATGAATTAACAAGGATTATGATTAAGAAGATATTGTTGGTACTGTTAGCTCTCGTTGTAGCGGCCGCCGTAGGCTTATATATATTTGCCGGAAAGCTAGACGGACTCATCAAAGAAGCGATAGAAACAGAGGGAACCGCAGCGCTGGGCTCACAAGTAAGTGTTGCCAGTGTTGTAACGGATTTTCAACAAGGAAGAGCGGAAATATCAGGGCTCACGATTGCTAATCCAGCAGGGTATCAGTCGGCTCACGCCATTGAGCTCTCTAATTTTGCGGCTGAGGTCGATTACGCAGACCAAACTGTCAAAGAGATTATTATTAACCAGCCTGTTATCAATGCTGAGCAAAAAGGTAAACGAAATAATTTCCAAGACTTGCTCGATGGTATTCCCGAAACGGCGACTGAGGAAACTTCTGAGGCGGAAAATACGGACTCTGGCCCCGAGATCACCATTAAAAAGATCGCGCTCAAAAAGGCGACAATTAATCTTTTTACAAGTGATTTAGAAGTAGCGGGCCAATCAATAGATATAGGTAACCGAAGTTTTGTGATGGACGACTACATCGTCAATAATATTACAGGAACCGCCGAAGAAATTTCTGAAACCATATCTAAAGGACTGATAGCACACGTTACGGCACAAATTAAGTCTTATCTGTCGTCCGAGCTGAAAACAATTGCCAAAGACAAGGCAATCGAAAAAGCAAAAGAACAAGCACAAAAAGCGATTGAGGAAAAACTAGGCGGAGAGTTGGGAGAAAAGCTACCAACCGAGGATTTAAAAGATAAACTCAAGGGCAAGATTAAGCTCAAGGGTTTTAACTAAAAAACACTACAATTTGAGTTTTAGAGTTTTAGCGCCTAATCTAAAGCTTAATTTATAGTACCAAAGCCCAGTAGGACCAAAGCTTGTTCTACTGGGCTTTTTTTATAAATATAGAAATTGATTGGAAGTATAAATTTTTCGTTATCATGACATTCCTCATGCGAAAGTATGGAAACCAAAGTCAATAAGAAAGCCGCAGAGGAATAATAATGATTGAATTTAAATTGAACGGGGCGTCAGTCAAAACCCAAGACTCACCCGACACCCCTCTGCTATGGGTGATACGAGATACTTTCAAATTGACCGGTTCGAAATTTGGTTGTGGTGCAGGTCTATGCGGTGCCTGTACTATGCACGTAGACGGGCAACCGACGCGGACCTGCATACTCCCGATTGCCGCGATAGCAGGCAAAGAGATCACCACGATTGAGGGAATAGGCACCGCCGACAATATGCACCCTCTGCAAGAGCAGTGGGTCGCGCAGAGTGTTCCGCAATGCGGATACTGCCAGTCTGGTCAAATTATGTCAGCCGCGTCATTGTTGGATCAGAATCCTATGCCAACCGAGCAAGATGTGGAAGCGTACATGGCAGGAAATATATGCCGTTGTGGGTGTTATCCGAGAATTAAATCAGCAATTCTGGCCGCAGCCCAAAAGCTGGCTGATCAAGATGCTGAGTCAGCAAAGGAGGCTAGTAATGTCGAACCAGCCTAATACCTCTCGCAGAACATTCTTCAAGGTGGTTGGTCTTGCTAGCGGAGCCCTAGCTGCCGGGTATTATTTCACTCATTCAGAACCCTTGCCACCTCTCGTGCAAACAGATGACACGTTAACTCCAAATTCGATGGTCCAACTCACGGACAACAATGAACTGCTATTTTATTGTCCCAGAGATGAAATGGGGCAGGGTGTGACGACCGGTTTGGCAACGATTATTGGGGAAGAATTGGACGTAAATCCATCACAGATACGGGTGAAATTCTCAGGCATACATGAGGATTACAATAATCCAGAGTTCGGTTTTCAAGGTACCGGCGGAAGTACCTCTATCAAAGCACACTATACGCAGCTACGACAACTCGCTGCCAATTTTAGGGCATTACTTATTGAGTCTGCTGTGATAGACCTCGATGTCGCTAAAGCTGAGCTCAAGACCGATAACGGTCAAGTCCTGTACGGCAACAAAGCGTTTCCGTACAGTCAGTTTATTGCCACTGCGAAAACCCTGGAGATTCCGCAACACGCCAAGCTTAAAAGTGCTACTGAATTCAAATACATAGGCTTCGATCGACCTCGCTCGGACGCACTGGAAAAATCCAATGGCACGGCAATGTATGCGATTGATGCTGACCTCGAGGGCCTGGCCTACGCAGCGGTTGCAAGATGCCCGGTTATCGGTGGAACTGTCGCTTCCTTTGACGCCGAGAAAGCCAGAATGAGCAGTGGCGTTTTCGATATTGTTCAGATTGAGACGGGTATCGCTGTCGTTGCCAATCGCTATTGGGACGCCAAAAAAGCCGTAAAACTAATCGATATTGAATGGAATCTGCCCGAACTTGGGAAAGTAGGTAGCGACGATATTCGAAGAGATTACGATCAAGCTATGGAAGCAGAGGACGGTGATTCCTCCCAAGAGCTAGGAGATTTAGACATAGGGTTCGCAGAATCGAAGGTTGCAATTGACAGTAACTATTGGGTACCGTTTTTGTCTCACTCACCATTGGAACCAATGAACGCGGTAGTTCATATCCAAGGCGACAAAGCCGAGGCATGGGCAGGTCATCAAGGTGCCGGCGGAGTCGCTGGATTGGTAGCGCGAAATTCTGATGTGCCTGTTGAAAATGTCACGGTCCACAGTACCTTTGCCGGAGGTAGCTTTGGTCGAAGAGCATTCTTATCTCATGTCGCTGAAGCAACGCAGGTGGCTGTTGCAACAAAAAGGCCGATCAAATTAATTTGGAGTAGAGAAGAAGATACTCAAAATGGTTGGTTTCGCCCTGCCAGCTTAATGAGAATAAAGGCTGGCGTCTCTGCGAGCGGAGATATTAAAGCTTGGCATGCAAAGCGAGTAGGGGGCAACATTATGCCAGACACCGTAGCAAATGCACTTCCTGTGTTAATGCCTCGTGCCCCACAGTTTGCCGTTGATATGGCAGAGAGTGCAGCACGTTCTATTTTTTCAAATTTCACCACTGAGCATGCCTCTATCGAAGGTCTTTTTGAGGATTATGATGTGCCCAACCGAAAAGTGAATCATGTTACCGTTGAACACGGTTTGCCACTTGCGTTTTGGCGTTCAGTAGGGCATTCGTTTACTGCATTTGCTAAAGAAGTAGCTATGGATGAACTTGCCGCCAAGATAGGTATGAATGAGGTGCGATTTCGTCTCAGAAATATGAAAGCAAACCCTCGTTTGGCATCCACTCTAGAGATGGTTGACAGGCGCGTAACTGAACTGGGTAGTGAACAAGGGCGTCAATGGGGTTTCGCAGCTCACAGTTCTTTCAATTCGTATGTCTCAGAGGCAGCAGAGGTATCTATCGAAAGTGGTCGAATCCGAGTTCACCGCGTTGTGTGTGCCCTTGATTGTGGCCGGGTAATCAACCCAGACAATGTTGTATCGCAAATGGAAGGCTCAATCATGTTTGGGCTGACCGCTGCACTGTACGGAAATCTAGAGCTGGAAAATGGTGCTATTAAACAGAGTAATTTTCACGACTACCCAATCTTGCGGATGAACGAAGCTCCCGCTGTTGAAGTCTTATTGACAGAAAGTTCCGAAGCACCCACTGGTGTAGGTGAGCCAGGCTTACCACCATTGGCACCAGCGGTCGCAAATGCGGTATTTAAATTAACTGGCGATAGGCTAAGGGAGCTGCCCTTGACGCTTGCTAGCTGATACGGCGATTTTGAAACACAAAGCTTTACTGCATAGCTTTAAAACGATAGGCAGGTAATGTGTATAAAGGTTCATGAAACAAGTGATTAAGTAGACCATATTACTCGTGGATGATCATCCCATTGTCGTCGATGGAGTAATGTACATTCTTTTTGGTTTTGAGTTTATCCATGAGTGATCGTTCAAGATCACGATATTTCGTTGTAGCCTAGCCTCGAAGAATCAACCTGATTTTATTAGATTTGAAACATGGCAGAGGAGCGGCTTTACATTTTTCGAGACTCTCGCCAATAAAAAAAGCGATCGCTTGACTGTTGTGTTTGTTTTTTTTACCAGAGGAATAGGTGGTTGCAGTCAAAAGTAATACAGGCTCCTGCCGAGAGTAAATTTGTTGTCGCAAGAGAAATAGGCCAAAGAATCAGCCAATTCTGTACGTTGTTCTCGTTCAACTTATAATCTTCAAAGCGCCATTAAAAGAAAATACTGCTAAGAAATGTAACTATTAAACTTAAACGTCTCCAAACAATAACTTGCTATCGAAGCTATGACTGTCATGAGTGAAAGATCACTATGAATACCAATAGCAGATTCCCCCAATTATCGAGTTTCAGGCGGTCGAACATCATTTGTAGGATGTTAACCTCTAAAACCGCCCTATTTTGCCGGTGATAATCATTGTCACTCATTTCTACACTAAAGCTAAAGTCTGACTAGCTTAGGCTACGTTTGTGGGTGTTAAGCGCATGATATTTAAATAAATGGTACCTCCGGTCAGCCCCGATGAAGTTGATTAAGTGTATTGTTTGCGCAGTCTTTAGGATTGTTTACGTCAAATAGCGTATTACATAATCTCGCGCTGAGAGTATCGTTAGCGGTGGACTAACGATTACCTCTTATGAGCTTGGCTGTCCCGGGAGCTAGCTAAGAGTAATAGCGGAGAGGTTCAAGCTGACCCAAAGGGGGGGTAGTAGTAAACCAAGTTGACACGGAAATAGAAAATGAACAAAAGAATAGAAATCGGATTAGTTGCACTAACCTTGTCGATCATGGCCACGTCCGTGAGCGCTGACTCTCTATGGGGGCAACTGAAAAAGCGAGTAAAAAATGAAGTTGAAAATGTCGTTACTGGTAAAGTCGCTCGCAAAGCGGGCGAAAAAGTCGGTGACGCGACCGACGCCGTTTTAAATCCCGAATTAAAAGATCCTGAGCAGCAAGATGACCTAGGTGCTGATAAGGATCTAGCGACTAATGAGGTCGTGGCTCAGCATAGAGCAAGTCCATCCAGTTCAACGCCAGCGATGCCAAGCCAAGGTTTTGGTGGCATGTTAAAGGCGATGAAGAAAAAGGTAGACATTGAAGACTCGTATCGGTTCGATATCGCTTTGGATATAGAGATTACGCAGGGCAAGGACAAGTCTACTATGGCTCAAGCACTGGCAGAAGACACTGTTTTAATAGAGGCAGATTCGGGCGAAGTGATCGTCATGGATATGAAGAATAAGGCGATGATCGTAGTCGATAATAAAAAGAAGACTAAGATGCCGATGTCCACGGACTTGATCAAACAGATGGCGAAAATGGGCCGTGGAATGAATAAGAAGACGGCTAAAAACGCGTCTATTCAAAAGCTAGAGAAAACCGGTAAATCAAAGGAATTACTTGGTTTTAAAGTTGATCAATGGATATTTGAAGATGGCACAGTATCTGGAGAGATATGGGTGACTGGTGCAATCGATTTTGATTTTATTGGCACCTACAAAAAAATGACAGAAGCTTTCGGTGCAGATCAAAGCCAAATGGGGTATGACTTTTCAAAACTTGAGGGAGTGTATCCGACCGGTCTAACGCTAGAAATGATTTCGTACAAAAATGGAAAATTAGACAGTGAATACAGCGTTATTAAGGTCAACCAGTCAGGATCCACACTGGATTTATCAGAGTTTCGAACGAAGTCGATGATGGAAGGGTTTTAAGTTTCAAGCTTAGAGCCACCAACAGATTAAGGTACGCTCAGGCGTCTGCGCCTTTTGTTTAAAGTTAGATAGTCTGAGCGGCAAAGATCTTGGATTCGATTTGGATGTCAAATGGCCTGTTGTATTTTTACCGATCTTAACCCAAATTTTAACCCAGTCCCAAAAGTCAGATGTTTGATCTGTCAATGTCAGAGAGACCGCAGTCGATAGGCTTTCGGGCGTCAATCAAATCAAGGAACAAAATGCGCTTTAAACTCGTTAGCTCTCTTTTTCTGCTCTTTTCGATTACAGCCTGCACTGGTGGTGAACAAGGAGAGTCAAATATAAAGCCTGCAAAAAATGCAGTTGATGTGACAACTAAGGACTATCTCCAGTTTATGGAGGAGAGCCTTAATACTACGACGTTACTTTACTCTAGGTTATCGCCTGAAGTAGCAAAACGAATCAAAAAAGTTGAGATGCCACCTGAAGCAAAAGAGGTGGCCTCGTGTTTGATTGCTAAGATCAAGAAAGAGGGGCTTACGAGGGAGTATAAGGAACTCATCGAAGTCAATCGTCAGTACGTCGATTACATTAAAAATACTCCAACATTGACTATGCAAAACCTAGTCGACGATCCTAAATTTAATGAAATTCAGACTCTGATGCAGTCGGAAACGTCTGAACGTTTTACTGACATTACTAAGGAGTGTGGGGTGATTTCGATGAATATCAAACTCTCCTCTGAGATGGGAGTTACAGAAGCATTGAAGTACTTGCCTGAAGAGTAAGCCAAGCAAATTGGCAGAAAATATTGAGCAGAGGTGTTTATGAAAAGGAACTTGAAGTCGATTTTAACTGTAGCGCTTTTAATTTTCTATTTGGGGAACAGCGCCGTATCAGCAAATACATCTAATCTTTATATCGCGCCTGCGGAGGTGCGGCTGAAGACGGCTGCTTATGCCGAGGCATTTAATGCGTTGGCGCAGGAAATTGATCCGAGATTTTTCGATGTGGATGGACTGGCTGAGCACCTTGACTACGATGTGCTCAACGCTGTCAAATATGTACAAGATCAAATCGCATACGATCCTTACTTGGGAGTCATGAAGGGGCCAGGTGGGACAATATCCACACAATCTGGCTCAGTATGGGATCAAGCGGTACTGTTGGCTGCCTTGATTAATGCCATGGGTGGCGAGGCCATGCTAGGGGTAGGTAAACTAACCGAGGAAGATGCCCTTACGCTATTAAAAATTGGTATAACTAACTCACTTGAGCCTGAAGATGGTTTGCAAGACTACGATCCGAAAGCATTTTTGGAAAAACAATTAGATCGAGAAATCGAGGATCCAAATCGAAATACGAGTGAGGTGAGTTTTGATGATTACCAACGAGCGGCTGATGAAATAGCGGTTAGATTAGTAAGCCAGTTGGGGCTCGCTGAAAAGCCCGAGACCACAAGTTCCACGCCTGGCGCGGTGCAATACGCAAAAGACCTAGCTGATGAATACGTGTGGGTGCGATACCGCGATACGCCGAATGATTCTTGGCAAGAGAGTCACCCATCTTTCAAAGGTCTAATGGTCCCAAAAGTGGAGGCTGAGAAATACGTTGCGGCATCAGTTCCAGAAGAACGACTACACAAAGTAAAGATCCGTTTTTACATAGAACGTAGGGTAAATGGCAGAAGCGTTACCGTACCAATAACACGCGATTATGTCAGGCCAGCAGCTAATTTATCTGGTCATCAAATTAGACTAGGGATATCACCTAACAGTCCCAATCCAGACGATGAACCGAGCTTTTATACACCCGTGATCGACGGAGTGGTTCAGGATGGAAGTCAGTCATTCACTCCTCTGGGATTAACATTTTCACCTGAGGACGCCGCTACAGGTCCAGAAATTTTTAGGACAGTTGCCAAAGGTTTAGGGAATGCTCTCGGATCACTAAATGAAGCTTCAGGTGAAGAACAAAATACACCACGTTTAACTGGTGTAATCCTAAATGTTACGCATATAGCGCCGGGTGGAAAAGAGACAAAAACTGTTCGCAGATTAACGGACTTTAGAGAGGGATTGCCCGAAGGATATGCAAAACAATTGGTATCAAATTTCACTTTAGAGGTGAATGTAGGAGCTGAGAACGGTGCCAGAGATTTTAAGGCAATGTTTGAAAGTGCTGCAATACTTGTCCGTCAGCTTCCTTACCAAAAGGCTTTACTTGAGAAAAAAATAACAATTGAAGAACTGCTCAGGCACCCATCTAGCCAAACATTACCTTCTCACGAATGGTTTGCCGCTCTGCATTTGGGGAATGTTTTTGCTCCATCCTCGGCTGGTGGAAGAGTGATACGTACTTCTCCGCTTGTAATCATGCGCCGAATCATTCCGAACAGTAAGACAGGTTTCAAAGTGGTCGTTGATATCCAACATAACGCTGTGCGTGCTTTCACATTACCTAAACCTGATCAAGCTCCCGAAGAAGATAAGCGTTTAGCTGTGCGAAATGGTGTTTTAGAGACCCTCTTAGAGGGCGAGTTAATCGGACTTTCTGGTATACCAGACTGGGCCCAGGTTGACGATCTACGAGTCATATCAAGTTCGGACGCGCTGCAAGCGGACCCAATATGGGATGCAGCAAACTCCAATCTTAAGGATCGGTTAATGGCCGATCTCAAGGATTCGGGCTCAATTTTGATACCAAATGGTCAAATGCAGCGATGGTGGAAAGTAAACCCTGAGACCGGTCAGTCTCTTGGTATGGGAGAATATGGAGGTCAGGATACTCTTGAAGAGGCTATTATGGAAGAGGGCATCATGCTGGAACTGATTGGGCACACTATAGGAGGATTCTTTTTTGCAAAAGGTCTGACCTCTGGTGCTCAAGCCTGTGCTGGTGCAGGTGGAAGTGGTGCCTTCGAGACTTGTTGTATGGTTGGTATGACTTTATTAAATGGCGGAATGGCGCTTGGTGGAATAGTGTCTGGTGGTGCTATTTCGACTAGATTTGGTGCAGGCATTGGCATGATTTATGGGCTAGGTTTTGATGGAATTACAGGCAATTCCGATACGATTGGGGATGCTGTTAATGATGGTTCTGTAGCTGTTTGCGAATATGCAACAGGGTAGTCTAATGCGAAATCAGTTTCACGTACTTCCCTTAGTTTTACTGTTGCTATGGGGTTGCAGCTCGCAAGAAGGCACCCCTAGTGAGAAGAGCGATGCAAGTACAACGGAACAGATCGGTGAATCTATCGAAAATCCACATGCACTCCAGGACTCCTTTGAGTGGGATATAAATACACAAACGAGTGAAAATCGAGTATCTGAAAGCCTTCAATTCGAGCCGTCTCGCCCCAGTGGTATGGACGCTATCGAGAAAGCCTTTGAAACTGATAATGGTAATCGATCACCGATCGATCTAGGCAAGTCGCCCCTTGAACCAGCCGAAGAGAGCGCTTCAATTTCATTAGACTTGGACATCAATCTTATTGAGCGGGTCTTTAAGGTCGTGTCATCAACTGACATCCACACAATCTCGGTAAAAGCTGCTGAGAATGTAGCCTTTAGCGTTGTGTTGATTGACGCTAATGATACGCAAAAGCCACCTAAGATTCTCAAGCAAACTCGCAGAACTGCCGTAGGACTTGGCTCTAGCACATTATCTAACCTTGTTTTAGAGCCAGGTGAATATAAAGTTATTGTGCGACCTGATCGAAATACAGATATATCAATTAATATTGAGAATCTAGCCACACCAGATATAGGGGTCAGTGATACTGGAACATTGAACCAACCGATTGAGATTGCGAGGGATGTCGTTGGTAATTTTCAGGCTGAACTTTTCTACTTTAGCCTCAATGATCTTGACCCTGACACTATTTACACTGCGCGACTTCTCTTTTCAGATGGTGACGGCCAGTTGATTTACACTGGTAGAGGTGGGAAGTGGCTCACTAGTGAGACTGGTACCTCTCCACTTATAATCACCGGCCTGCTAGGAAGCGAACTGGTAAACACCCTGCTGGCTGTCAATTTTCAACAAGCCGCCAAAAAACATCCCGAGGGTATGTGGCGCTTGATCATAGAACCCATCCAAAACCAAGACTTGCAACCTGAAATTGGGTCTAATAGCACTGAAATATCTGATCTTGATGATGGCGACTCCTTTTCTGGCTGGATAGATTCAAACGATAGAGATGTTTACAGTTTCTCCGGCAATTCAACAGATAAAGATGCTCAGCCATACTATCTTAACTACAAGGGGCCTCGAACTTATATTGAAGTTGAACAGGGTAGGGCAAATTATCTGACTAATGGTCGCGAACTTAAATTGGGACCTATCGGCAAAGGAGACTTCACTCTGACGCTTTCTGGTCCGACATACGCTGGACGATACAGTCTGACGAAAGAAGTTATTAAAACCAAGGGGGCGATAGTTGTTGAGCCCGATGCACTGAACGCCAATATGTTCAGAGTCGATGACCGTGTTAAAGGCGAGATCAGTAGTTCGACTGATGGCGATACGCTTAGATTTGACCTTGGCGAAAGAGCGCAAATGTGGCGGGTAATGGTGCTGGGAGATAGTATCAGTCGAGTATCGATCAATTCACCTTTCGAACAACTCGCTAGTTTGGCTCGCGGAGCTTACGATTCGAGAAAACGATTTCCAATACCCGATTTGTATATGGGGCCAGGACCCATTGATGTATATCTATCTGGGGCCAAGGGTAACTATACCGTTTTCCTAAAACCGTTGGGCTCTCCACGAAAGAACGATGAGCGGGAGCCTAATCATGGCAATTTCTATCGTTCTTTGGAGTTCGCTCAGGAATACATTGGAGTGTTACCAGCCGGCGATTCGGATCAATTTGCTTTTTTCCTCGAAAAACCCATGACTATTTCTGCGGACTTTAATCTGCCGCCAGGCGCATCATCGACCGCATGGTTTAGTGCTAATGGCGGTAAAGGTTTGCTGAAAAAAAGTCTTGACCAAGATACCGAAGCTTTCGATATTTCATTGCCCGCCGGTGAAATACTACTCAGTCTTAGTCCAAGCATTCCATCGCCAGCAGAATATAAGTTTCGACTAGATTATAAACCTTTTGAGAATATTTCTATCAAGCAAGTTGATTCATATTCTTCTAATCTGAAATCGTCCACAGAAGTCAAAAATATAGAGGATGTTCAGTCTTTTAGCCTGCTCGAGCAGACCGTTAAATTGCCAATCATCACTAATCTGAGTGAATCAGAGAAGCTACAACTTTGGACACCGTCCACCAAGATTAAACTTAAGCAGGATCAAGGTGGTTATGGTCTTTCGATTAAACCTGATTTTGAGACTGGAACAACCCCAATTTGGGTAGCTAGAGTTGAAGGAGAACAAATTAATAGCGTTACTCAATACCAGATAAACGCTAGGCCTGACATCGCTGCTGTGAACCCAATACAAGTGAATCAGGTGCCTGATTCAATGATAGGTGGCTTGAACGTTGCATTAGCACCCTTGGGTGCTAAATGGTTAGATCAAATTGGCTATGAGATCGATCAGAAAGGATACTTACCAACGAATAACGCGGCGAGAGCGGCCAGCGTATTTGCTTTAAACGATGGTTTACGGCCGATGGCGGGCATTGGAGGCTACACGACAAGTTTATCTAAAGTTGCGAATGAAATATATGTCCCAGTACTTGATCTGCCTGGAGAGGATCCTATACCTTTAGTTGGCGTTGCACTCACTAATCGGGTGGGATCAAACAACGGACTGAAACGTTTTGCTGTTGACCTATCAATGGATGGGATCGAATGGGTAACCGCGCTTGAGAGCCAGGTTATCAGCTGGACTGATAGACAGTTTTATGAGTTCTCACGCAAAGATGCTTCCGCTAGATACGTTCGTTTGCGTACATTTCAAGAAAATGAGAAAGAACCTTCCATACACTTAACGGAATTCGAAGTCATTGCAAAGCCTGGTTACTCTGGTCTGCCCGGATTGATGATTTCCGACTATGACCTCGGGGCCTCAGGTCGCATAATTGGCGATGGCTACGCACGCAGTTTCAAAGAAGCTCTATTCGACGAAATAGGAACCACAAACCGAGGCTCTCAAGGAGAATCTGGTTGGACTGAACTAGGAAAAACCCTAAGTTTTAAAAACCAAGGAATAGCTGAAATTGAAAAGGTATTTATTGCTTACGGCACTACTGAGAACGGTATAGACCCACCTAAATTGATTAAATTGCGAGGCTCAGTAAATGGGCCAGCAGGTCCGTTTCACAGTGAAATTGAGCTCGAACTACCAGCGGACTTTGCACCAGGCTTTGAATCCGTCATCGAGTTGCCGGAACGACTAGTGGCAAATGCTGTCAACGTTGAATTTTCATCTGGCGAGCAAAAGGCAAAACAAGTGGTAATTCCTTATGTTCAACTTATAGAGAGA
The DNA here is from genome assembly GCA_022447525.1 of Gammaproteobacteria bacterium. Taxonomy (GTDB): domain Bacteria; phylum Pseudomonadota; class Gammaproteobacteria; order Arenicellales; family Arenicellaceae; genus Arenicella. The sequence goes on along the minus strand of JAKVBA010000056.1, from coordinate 2,580 downwards.
CCAGAAAGTTCGGAATATCTTTCAGTACTTGGGACCGTGGGGGAGTACAGGTCACGACCTTATGAACCGGATGTTCAAGATCCTGTCAAAGCTTTGCCTTATGAAGGAGACTTAACACCTTTACCGATTGATAACCGTATTTTTACAGGTGATGTTGAATTAGATAAAAACACCAATACATGGCTGGTTAAACCGAATGCACGCGAAAACACTCTTGAACTTATTGTTGATGGTGAACCAGGGTTTTCACCGGATATTATCGTTGCTAGAGTTGGCGAGGGTAATGATGAACCACTACCGCCTTTGGAAAAAAAGACGGACTCATTGACTGGTCAGGAAAAATGGATTTTTGATTTGCCCAGTGAAGGACTCGAGGTCACTGTATCTGAACCACCTCGTTCAACAATATTTTTGATGGATCAAAGTGCCTCTGCAGCAGCTTACATAGCAAGAGCTCGAAGAGCGGTGATGAACTATGCCGACACCATGATTCCAGGCAAAGATCGGCTTTTATTGCGAGCTTTGGGAAGAGAGTGGTCAAATGAAGAGTGGATGAGTGACCCAGTTAAGGTACGTAAAAATCTTCTGGCGTATCAAACAGGAGGAAATAGCGATGGAGAAGGCAGTCTTTTAGATGCTGCCGAACGACTAGCTGATGAGTCCGGACTCAGGTCAATTGTTATTCTAACTGATGGCGATGTCGGGCCAAAGGCAGAACTTATTGAAGCGCTAGCCAAGCACAATATTCGAGTGTTTGTGATTAAGCTTAGTTCGGCCAAAATGTGGGGTGATCCTCGTCAATCAATCATAGTAGTTCAGCAATGGACAGAGTTAACTCAGGGTGAACTCGCCTATGTCTTGCGCACGCAAGACATCACCACGGCCTATGAGCGAATCTCGACGCGGTTACTCGGGCCTAAAAGTTACACAATCAGTGCCAGTGGTTCGACGCGTATAATTGCACCCGGAACACTTTCCGTAATACAGACGGAGGACAGTATACATTCAAATAAAAATTCCACTCTCTATCATGTACTTTTTGATGCTTCGGGCAGCATGTTGAAGCGAAGAGGAGGGTCAAGGCGCATTAACACCGCTAAGTCCGCGATCGGAAAGTTCGTGACTTCTAGCCTGAACGAAGAGCAAAAAATCGGTCTGAGAGTCTTCGGTGGTGAACCCGATAAATGCGAAACCGAGTTAAAACTGAACCCGTCATCGGGTACTGTTGGTGAATTTATGCAACAGATAAGGAAGATTAACCCAAAAAGTTACGCCAGAACACCCATCGCTCAGTCATTAGCCGCGTTAAAACAAGACTTGGCTGATGTCCAAGAAAAGGTACAAGTCATTCTTCTATCAGACGGGGAGGAAACATGCCAAGGCGATGCTGGATTGGTTATCGATGACTTGATAGCCAATGGACTTGCTGATCGTATCGATATAGTCAGTTTTGAGTTGGGAGACAGTATTGATAGAACCCCGTTCATTGATTGGGCACGCCGCGGAAATGGTGTCTATATTGATGCTCAAAGTGGTGATGAGTTAACTGAGGCTTTTTCTAAGTCAGTGCAACAAAGCTTTGATGTTTTTCAGGACGGTAAGGTGATTGCTAGTGGAATCGTTGATGGTGAACCTCTTGAGTTATCACCAGGGCGATATAAGGTCAAAATTGCGGACTCAGAAAAAGAGGTTGAGATAAAAACCGGAGCGGCCGAAACCTTGATGTTTTAGTTTTGCTTAGACTTCATCGAAGCTCACTAGATCTCTCTGGTTGTCAGCCTAGATACAACTATTTTGACAAAAGGCGAGGTGATAGAGATACAGTATACGTAAAATGACGTATGCTCGCTTTTTAACCTAACACTAAACTTTGATTAAGAAATAAATAAGGAGATTCTTAATCATGTTTAAAATCACACGTTTGCTTAATACTACTTTAGTTGCCGCTATTCTGAGCATCCTTAGCGCTTGCGGCTCTGGAGATCAGAACTCGACTTTGGGTGGCTCTGGATTCAATAATGATTGTCCACCAGAACCCAGTTCCAGCTTGAGTGCTTTGGATCGAATTGGTGGCATAGAGAATCTAGAGAAGTACTCAAAATGGCAAACCAAGCTTCCACCATTAAACTGTGCTGGAGCGCTCGCAAACTACATACCAATACTGCCTGATGGCTACGGTCTACCGCCTATGTCTCGGCCTCCAATCATGATGGACGGACACGTCTACCTTCGGTATATAGAAATACCCGAAGCAAAAAATGGCGAGCCACTGGAAACATTAAATTTTGCGTTTCAACCTCAGTACGAGTTTGAAATAGCACAATTGACCGCAGACGAAGCAGGTAAATTTAGAAGTTGGTTTCGAGACAATCCAAAGTCGTGGTCAGAGTACCCTGTTGATGGCCGAATGTTTCACGCAACTGGGGGCGGCGCACTCTATATGCCAGGTCACAAATTGATGGGAGGCATGGCTACGATTTTAGAGAACAATGTCATCATAAAGTTTTCCATGCCAAAGATGTATACTGATAAAAAAGTGCCCGAACCCGTCGCTCGCATGTTCCATGAAATCGCGCTGAG
>JAKVBA010000055.1 GCA_022447525.1 Gammaproteobacteria bacterium | reverse complement strand
TAGAGGCCGTGAAATGGCCCACAAGGATCTTGGCATGGATCTTCTAAAGCGCGTTGAAACAGATTTAGAGGAGCACGGCTCGGTAGAGCAGTTCCCTAAACTTGAAGGCCGTCAAATGGTGATGGTCTTAGGGCCGCTGAAGAAAAAATAAATTTTTCAGCGTGAGCTCAATAAAGAGTAGCTGGCGTAGTCAACTTTTAAACTCGATCAGCTAAAACGTTAATGGCAATAGTGCGTTGCACTGGAGTAATTATGCCTAAGATTAAAAGTAACAGCGGCGCGGCAAAGCGCTTCAAAAAGACGGGTAGCGGTAAATTCAAGCGCTCTCAATCTCACTTGCGTCACATCCTGACCAAAAAATCGACCAAGCGTAAGCGTCATCTTCGTGGCGTTACAACTGCTAAAGATTGTGATGCGAAGTTGATTCAACGTATGTTGCCTTACTCTTAATTGAGTGGTCACACCTTAACTAACTGAGATTTAGAAGCGATTTGAGGATAGAGAGTCCTCGATCCTAATTTAGGAGAAGAAAATGCCTAGAGTAAAACGTGGTGTTACCGCCCGAGCAAAACACAAAAAAGTCATAAGCCAAGCAAAAGGCTACCGTGGACGCAATAAAAACGTATTTCGCGTTGCTAAGCAAGCCGTAACTCGTGCTGGTCAGTATGAGTATCGTGACCGCCGTCAACGTAAGCGTCAGTTCCGTCGCCTGTGGATTACGCGTATTTCAGCAGCTGCAAAACTAAATTCAATGAACTACAGCACGTTCATCAACGGATTAAGTAAAGCTGGTATCGAACTTGATCGTAAGGTTTTGGCCGATATCGCTGTGCACGATGCAGCTGCATTTTCTCAATTAGCTGAACAAGCGAAGGCCGCCCTAGCAGCCTAAGTTACCATCGCTGAAGTTTATCAAGCGTAGCCAAAAGAGAATCATGCTTTGCTCAGATACCTAAATTTGAGCAAAGCACGATAAACAAAGGAAGGCTGCGGCCTTCCTTTTTTGTATCTACTAAACCATTACCAGAATATAAATTTAAAAATCACGACGTTAAAAACGTCCTGGTTGCTGAATAATTAACCCTTCTGTTTTCATATGACTGAATCACTAGATGGAAATTTGCAGTGCATTTTAGCGCAGGCAAAAGAAGCGATCGAAGCCGCTAAAGAGCCTAAGCAGCTAGAGGAATTACGTGTCCAATATTTGGGCAAAAAAGGCGAGCTGACCGCTCAACTCAAGCAGATCGGCAGTCTGCCTCACGAGGAGCGCCCAAAATTTGGCGATAAAGTGAATCAGGTTAAGCAACAAGTCGCTGAGCTAATTGGTCTTAAAAAAGCAGCACTTGATGCAGCTGAATTAGCAGCAGCCATTGCCGCAGAAAAAATTGATGTAACTTTGCCGGGTAGAGGTATTGGTAGTGGCGGCATTCACCCCGTTACTCGAACCATGCAGCGAATAGAAGATATCTTCATTGCAATGGGGTTTGGTGTCGCAACTGGTCCCGAAATTGAAGATGATTTTCATAACTTTGAAGCGCTGAATATTCCTCCTGAGCACCCAGCTAGAGCAATGCACGACACGTTTTATGTGCAAGCTGAGGGCGAAAGTAATGAAAGTTATCTGTTGCGAACGCATACATCGCCAGTTCAGGCTAGATACATGTTAAGTGCTGAGCCGCCGATTAATATTATCGCGCCTGGCCGAGTTTATCGTTGTGATTCTGATGTCACTCATACGCCTATGTTTCATCAAGTAGAGGGCTTGATGGTTGATGAGGGTATTTCTTTTGCAGATTTGAAAGGAGTATTAACGCACTTTCTGCGACAGTTTTTTGAGATGGAACTGCAAATCCGTTTGCGACCATCGTATTTCCCATTTACTGAGCCTTCAGCCGAAGTGGATATCTCCTGTGTATTTTGTGCCGATGAGCATGGTCATGCTAGGGGGTGTCGTATTTGTAAACACACGGGTTGGATTGAGGTGTTAGGAAGCGGAATGGTTCATCCTGAAGTATTCAAAAAGGTCGGTATCGACTCGGAAAAATACACTGGCTTCGCATTTGGTCTAGGCGTTGAACGCCTGACAATGTTGCGCTACGGCGTTGACGACTTGCGCTTGTTCTTCGATAACGATTTAACATTTTTGGAGCAATTCAAATGATTATTAGTGAATTGTGGCTACGCGATTTAGTTCGCGTAGATTTAGACGCGCAGGGCATCGCCGATTGTTTAACTAATGCTGGGCTTGAAGTAGACGGGGTAGAGCGCCTCGCTGGACCTATAGACAACTTGGTGGTGGGTCGGGTTCTAGAAGTTGAGAAACATCCTGACGCGGACCGTTTGAATCTAACTAAAGTAGATATCGGCACAGAAGTGTTAGAAATTGTATGTGGTGCGGCTAATGTAAGAGTTGATTTGCTGGTCGCGGTTGCTAAGGTTGGTGCCAAGTTGCCTAACGGTTTGAAAATAAAAAAAGCCAAAGTGCGAGGCGTTCCCTCGGTTGGCATGCTTTGCTCTGCGTCGGAACTCGGTCTGGAAGAGGAGTCTTCTGGCCTAATAGAGCTAGATTTTGATGCTAAGGTGGGTCAACGAGTAGATGAGTATCTAAAACTTGATGATAGTCTGATAGACATTGACCTGACACCTAACCGTGGAGACTGTTTGAGTGTACAAGGAATAGCTCGGGAGTTAAAAGTACTCGCTAATGGCGACTACAATCCTGTGTCTGTGTCAGAAGTGAACGCTGAGATTGAAGATTCGATTGAGGTTCAACTAGATGCCCGAAAAAATTGTCCACGTTATTCAGCGAGAGTCATTAAAGGAATAAATCAAGAGACTCAGACGCCATTGTGGATGCAAGAAAAACTCCGTCGCAGTGGTGTTCGACCAATCAGTCCTGTTGTCGATATAACCAACTACGTAATGATTGAGTTAGGCCAACCGATGCACGCGTTTGATTTAGCCAAACTTGACCAAAGGATTATTGTTCGTCTTGCGAAACAAGGCGAGAAGATTAAGCTACTGGATGAGTCTGAGGTTGAGCTGGATTCTGAAACACTAGTGATTGCCGATGCTAAGGAACCAGTGGCAATCGCTGGCGTTATGGGTGGACTTGGTAGTGCTATTGATGACGATACTCAGGATATCGTATTAGAGGCGGCCCATTTCACTCGCGCGTCAGCCAGTGGAAAGGCGCGAAGATATGGGTTGCATACTGAGAGTTCGCATCGCTTTGAGCGTGGTGTAGATCCTCAATTGCCTTTGACGGCAATGGAACGAGCGACTGAGTTAGTCGTTCAAATATGTGGTGGTCATGTTGGTCCTGTTGTTGAGCAATGTGATGAAGAAGTTCTGGCCGCTAAACCCGCTGTCTCCATAAGATTAGATCGGTTAAAAAGTTTACTTGGTATGGATCTTGATACCGATGAAGTAGACGGAATATTGAATCGAGTCTCAGATTCAATTGAGCGTCATGATGACACTTGGACTGTTACGCCACCTTCCTATCGATTTGATATTGAGTACGAAGCTGACTTGGTAGAGGAGGTAGCTCGAGTCAAAGGTTACGATAATATTCCTACAGCGATGCCAAAAATTGCACCGACATCAATGACAGCTAGCGAATCATCAATCACGGTTCGACAAGTCAGAAGCACGCTGGTTGCTAGAGACTTTCGTGAGGCGATCACTTACAGCTTTATTGATGCGAAGCTACAAAAGGTGTTTTGTGATGAAGAGCCAGTTCTGTTGGCTAATCCTCTAGCCGAAAATATGGCAGTGATGAGGACTAGCCTCATCCCAGGCTTGTTTGAAGCGTTGAAGTTTAATGCTAATCGACAGCATAGCCGTATTCGCTTATTTGAGTCTGGTGCGACTTATCACAAGACCAAAGATGGATTCAGTGAAACTCAAAAGTTAGCGGCTATCGTCTGTGGTTCTAGAGTACCCATGCAATGGGCAACATCAGGCGATCCGAACGTTGATTTCTTTGATTTAAAGTCAGATCTATTGGCTTTACTGTCCTTGACCGGTAGGGAAAATCAATTTACATTGAATGACTTAGAGCACAAAGCGTACCATCCAGGGCAAACAGCAGGTATCTCTTACAAGAGTAAGTCCGAGGAAACAGAGTTAGGGGTTCTGGCTAGATTGCATCCAAGCTTAGAAAAAGAAATTGGAGTAGGGCCCGTGTTTGTATTTGAGTTGAATCTTGATTTAGCTCTTGCGGCCTCGCTGCCGGCATTTGAATCCGTATCAAAATACCCCAGCGTAAAACGAGATTTATCATTACTTATTTCCAATGAAATTTCTGTTGCTGATTTAATGGATGGTGTAAGGCAAAGCGTCGGATCTAAGCTTGTAAAAGTAGAGATGTTTGATTTGTACACAGGTCAAGGTATCAAGCCAGGATTTAAAAGTGTTTCCATGAGTTTAGTTTTGAGAAACACTGACAGCACGATGACCGATGAGGAGTCTGAAGGTTTGGTTTCTGCAGCGCTGGATCATCTTGCTCAAGAGTTTGGTGCGACGTTAAGAAGTTAGATACATCAACAAGTTAACATCATGCGATTAGGCACGCTGATCCGGTAAGTGCGTGTCATCTATGGATCTAGTTATATTTTTATTTTAATAGGGGAATAAAATGGCGGTCACAAAGGCAGAGTTGGCAGTGTCTCTACACGACGAGCTTGGGTTGAATAAACGTGAGTCAAAAGAATTTGTAGAGCAATTCTTTGAGACTATCAAGGTTGCATTGGAGGATGGTAGCTCTGTAAAGTTATCAGGCTTTGGAAATTTCGGACTAAGAGATAAACCGGCTCGTCCGGGTAGGAACCCTAAGACAGGTGAAGAGATTCCTATATCGGCGAGACGAGTGGTAACGTTCAAAGCAAGTCAAAAATTAAAGGAAGCAATCGATGATAATTCCGTTTCTCTCAAGACGGTCTTTGAAAACGCCTAAACTGTAATTTTATATAAGATAAGATCAAAGCCGTTAATGGGTACACTGCTTAGTGCGGACATGAGGTAGAACACACAAGCTCTTATTTTAAAAGCAGTTTGTATAAGGAGATTTTACTAAAAATCACACACAATGCTAATTTTCGCTGTACCAAATAGGTTTCAGACGTTACACTTTGGACTACCTGATAATAAGTTATTAAAAGAGACCACATGCTAGACCAAGGAGATAACGCAACTCTGCCACCGATACCGAGTAAACGGTATTTCACGATTGGTGAAGTCAGCGATCTATGTATGGTTAAGCCTCACGTGCTGAGATATTGGGAGCAGGAATTTTCCCAACTAAGCCCAGTAAAAAGACGCGGGAATCGGCGTTACTACCAGCGGCATGAAGTTCAGCTAATCCGCAGAATCAGAAGTCTTCTTTATATTGAAGGTTTTACTATTAGTGGCGCTAAAAATCAGATTGAAATGGAATCGGGTGGTCAATCACTGCCTACTACGCAAGTCAAGCGTAAAATGGTAGCTGAGCTTATTTCTGAAATCGATGAAGTGGTAGCGCTATTGTCAGAGTAGAGCGGTTTGACCTAAATCCTCCTTAAAAAATCCTTTTTCAAAGAGCTCAAATCGTATATATTCCCATGCCTGAGTTTTCGGGGTGTAGCGCAGTCTGGTAGCGCACCGTGCTGGGGGCGCGGTGGTCGTAGGTTCGAATCCTATCACCCCGACCAACTCAGATAGTCCATCTTATTAAGCCGCCCTGTTGTTTAAGACGTCAGATTTTGCCTTTAATCGGGTAATACCCCTTTTCTAACAACATCCGAAATTTGCATTCTCTGATATCTAGTTTCAGCTTAATCCAATCAAAATGTATTGAAATGCTTATTTAAAAATCAATAACAAGTAAGGTGGGCCAAAATCTAGGGATTGCTGACTATGCTGCCGGCGATCTTACTATGTTAGTGCCGCTAATGCTGCGAATATCTGCATTAGCCATGCTTGAGATGGTCCGATGAAACCTGGGGTGTATGCCTTGGAAATGCGACAAGATAATCTGCATCACATCTCCATGACCTACCATCAAAATCTTTCTTCCATGGTATGCCTCTTCCAGCTTGATAATCGACTTCATACCTCTATTGAGAACCTCATCTATCAGCTCCACATCATTTTTTCTAACATTAGGACGGGCAGCGTCGTGTTCCCAGACTTGCTCATAGTTTGTATGTTCGGTCAGTTCCAGCCGGCCAAAATTTCGTTCTCTGAGTAAAGGTTCTACGATGAGATCTTCATTACAGCCGATTACGCTGTGAACTATCTCGGCGGTATCTATCGCTCTTTTATAGTCGGACGTTACTATGAGCGTGTTGACGCCTAGTCGTGTGGACAGAGCGGCGGACGTAACCTGGTCGGCTCCTCTAACTGTCAGACCGTAGTTTTCGATGGCATTGTTTGGATGACTGACGATTAAGCCAAGCTTGTTGGCGAGGCTTTCACCATGTCGCATTAGGTAGTATTTGTTTTGCATTTCCATAGTAGTTTAATACTCCAATTAGCTATCTATTGCTATTAGGCGGCTTTGTGTTGTTTTTTAATAATTTCTGGGCTTTGTTTGAGTTTGCTGTTTGGTAATTTGCATTGCTCGCCTAGAACGGCATCAAAAACAGCGCTCCAACTGCTATTTACAGTCACATGTTGATTACACTTCTTTTTCAAAACGTCGTAGTCTGAAGTCGAGGTTTTCTTCAAAGCCTGATAGCTAACAACGTTGGCGAGCCATGTACTAGCGTCGTCAGTTGCGATCACTTGTCCGGTAACACCTGGATCAATAATTTCTTTTGGACCACCAGTATTCGTTACTAAACATGGCAGTCCACATGCTTGAGCCTCAAGGATCACCATCCCGAACGTGTCAGTGTGGCTGGGGAATACAAATAAGTCGCTCGATCTATACCATTTAGCAAGCTCTGCTGTACTTATTCGACCGGTAAAGTAAGTATTGCTAATAGCCGCAAAATCAGTCTGTAATCTTGACAAATCGGGTCCATCTCCCGCTATCACGAAATTGAACAAACCCGGATGAAGCTCGTGTGCCATCATCGCCAGCTCTGTCAAAAGGGCTAGGTTTTTGTCTTTCGAAATACGTCCAGCAAACATCAGAGTAAACTCGCCGTGCAATTGTTTGCGTCTTATCATTGAGTCCGGTTTGGATTGCAGGTAGAACAACTCGCAGTCTAAGCCACGTGGAAAAATCTTGAGCTTTTCTTGCTTCAAACCAGCGTGTGCCAATTTATCAATGTAAGCTTTACTTGGAGCGAATACCGTATCCGCTTGCTTGTAAAATATATTTATTAAGGTGTCGGTAAAACTCGCTAATGTTGGCTCATTAGCTATTTTCATTACTTGTTCTGCAAAATCTGTGTGATAAATGCATTTAACCGGAAGATCCATAAGTTTTGCACATAGCAATGCCCCCAAACCTAAGGGCCCCGGGGTTGAGATGATTATTTGATCGGGTTGCTGCAGCGTTATCTCTTTCATCATTTTTAATAGCGACGGAAATCCTACAGTTTGCTGCTCATAACCCGGCACTCTAATCTCTTTTACCGGTTGAAAGTTTATGGTTTCTAAAGGCAGGGGTGAACTGATTTTTGACTCGTTAACACAGGTCACTAAATTTAGGTGATATCCGTATGCTTTGCTTTGATTTGCAATTTGTTTTAGCGTTACTGAGACCCCATTCAGGTCGTCAATTGTATCGGTAAACCAGAGCGCTTTCTGAGTGTAATGTTGCTTAGTGCCTTCTATCAGTCGACGCTTGATTTCACTCTTCAACATTTGATGGCGCATCGAGCCTAGAAAGGGGGTCGCTAATAGCGTCATTGGAAAAAGGGTTGTTAGATTTTGAAAGCCTGAGAAGATATCTCCGCTCGGCATTTTTTTTGACATAGCTACAATTATTGAGCTAAACATCTCATCATGAAGCTTGCAGATTTGTTCATAAGCAATCGGGATTTTCACCGAGATATCTTTCCCTACGTCTTCGTTAATTTGTTTCAGCAGCAAATGTAAAGCGTTGTGGGTTTTGCTGTTTTTCTTTTTTAAATATCGAAGCGATTGACTCTTTTTAAAACGCTTCATTAGATTCCCCTCGGTGCCGCTAAAAAACAGTTCTAAGAAGTCACTCATTTTGGTTTTGCGGTATTTGGTATCTCTATTGCTCCTATAATCATGTATGTGCTTAAAAACCCCTGTTGCGTAGGCCTCAAAACTCCCATACATGCCATTGCCTAAGGATCTCTTATCCCTGATGGAGTTCAAAAACTCTTCTACTGATTGGCAATCGCATTGAGTAAAAGCGCTACCAATCAGGATGCCGCAATGATCATCCGAGCCTCCAGTAAAACCTTTGATCCAAGGGTCTTTACTCAATGGAGAGATACCATGTTTCTGCTCTAGGAGTTCAAGCTCGTTAGCATTAAGTGCTTGTAAAAAACGGTGCAAGAGTAAATTGTTTTGTGAGGCAGATCCGCCATTAATTACTTCAAACACATCGAACAAGAGAATCAATTTTTCGATGTGTTTGAATTGTAATTTACCATCTTGATCATAGGTTGCATGAGCAACAGAGTAAGCAATATTGTTGTCTCTGATATAATCCCTTAGGACGTAGATGTTGTTTCGTATATTCTTTATCTCGTCAAACTGGTTCTCGGTAATACCGTAAACAAGAATGTGTATCTTGCAATTATCTTCCGGAAAGTATGTTGTTATTTCAGATGATATGAAGGTATCGTCAGGAAAACGTTTAACCAGTTCTATTGAACCCCTGATATCGTCATGATCGGTTAAAGTAACAAAGTCCATACCGCGCTGTTTGGCTTGTTGATACACTGTATCAATCTCTGTGAAGCTCTCTGGCGAGTTGTATACCTTGTGCCCCCAAGTGCTTGGATGATCCGAATATTTTGAGTGAACGTGTAGATCGGCCTTTTTCATTTTAATCACCATTTAGGTTATAAAGACAGGTAACGACATCGCTTTGCTGCTTTGATGTGCTGAAGATCGACAAGAATCAAGCCATCTACACAAAAGGCAAAATCAGGGTCAACATTGAAGTCAATAAAATTTACTCCCTGTGCATCGCAAAGCTCTACATAATGTTTGTACAGTACTGGCAGAGATACCCCTTGACGCCTTAAGCTGGCTTTTAGCTCTTGGTTACTCTGCTCACGAGAAAGACCGCGCCTGCTTTCATATGTGGCTCTGTCTAGTTGAAAGGGGTTTATTGCGCAAGCGTACTCTCGAATGCTTTTTGAGGAGTGGAAATATTTGTAGTGCCCAACAATTTGTTGTTTGGCTAATGATGGATAATCATTCGATATGCTAACGGCGCCGAATAGATAGCGAGTATTAGAGTGGTTGATCAAATAAGCACCGATACCCTGCCACAAATAATCTAGGCCACGTTTACGCCAGTACTGAGGTTGTATAAAACTTCGTCCAAGCTCAACGCCTTTGGTAAAGATTGGATTGAAGCTATCTCGATAGCTGAATAGCTCATTTGTATATAAATCCTTACGGCAATTCTCAACAGGCAAAGTGTGAGCTTCACCAATCCTGTATGCTCCGACGATCTCAGTAGCGGCTGGGTCCCATAAAACGATGTGTTTATAATTTTGATCGTAGCAGTCTATGTCCCTTAGCTTGCCAGTTCCCTCGCCTACGGCTCTGAAGGTTAATTCTCTTAGTCTGCCGAGTTCTCGCATTACAGCTGAATTATGAAAGTACTCGAACAGAAATATTAATTTCCCGTCGGACGTTGCACCTAATTTTTCAGCTCTATTGAGTTCGTGCAGAAGGCGGTTTTTTCTCTCTGGAAGAGCCACCATTTGCCTTCTCATTGAGCCGGAGCTTTTTCGATATCTGTTTGCAAATCTCAGGCGCGCGGTGGTGTGCTGTAGAAGACCTGATGACGCAAGATCATTTTTAGACTGTTCGATTTTTGCGTTAAGCATAACTCTCTCCAGATGTTTCTCGGCAGCATAGAAAGAGTTTGTTACTTAGAGGTTATGTTTATATGACTGTTTTATGACGTAATATTTTTATTGGTACGCACGTAAAATCATTGTGTACTTATGTTTAAGTCTGTTTCAATAACTAGCTATTGAGTCTCTACTAAACAGTCTTAAAAACATGTACCTGTTATAAATAATTATGAATTTATCCTTCTTTGAATCTATACCGCTAACATTTGATCAATTGGTGTCAATTTTTATCGCATTTCTAGTGGCTGTTTTCGGATACAGAATTCACGAGAGAATGCGTTTACAGCAATATTTTGGAGAGCTACGAATCTGGTCTTCAAATTGTCTGAACTGTTTAAGTGAGGCAGTTCATTTGTGCGATTTGAATCCACAGCTTACTCAGGAACCAGACTTCTTTAATAGAAAGCATGAGTTATTGATTCAAATATCATCACTTATCGATCAGGGAAAGTTATTTTTCCCTAGTATGGATATGTCCGACGCTTATGAGGGGCAAGTGACAGTGCCACAAAACTACAGCCGCAAACAACGACCGCTGGATGATCTTGTCTTCACTTACAGTACGATCAAAAAAATGTCATACACCGAGCGCAAAGAAAACGAACTCTTGCGTGCTCCTTTGGTTGAAATAAAACGTGACTTTTGCACAGCAATTCAAACCTTATTAGATCCTCAAAAGTCCCATAAGCAATTTGGTTTGGCAATGAGCTATCAATCGCCAAATAAATAGATCCTAATGTGAGAGCAAATTTGCTTGATATGTCTTCGTACTGAGTTGTTTTTTCGATACAATTCGTCGAACTATTTTAACAATAATTAAAAGGTACTGGGTAAGTGCATATTCTTGTAGCGAACGATGATGGTTTTGATGCGCCCGGTATCAATATTTTGGCTCAGTCCCTAGAAGAGCAACATCACAAAGTCACTATGGTGGCGCCACGTGATAATAAGAGTGGTTGCGGTATGGGCATTTCACTGCGACGGGATATCGAAGTCGAGCGATACGCTGATCGTCGATTCAAAGTTGCCGGTACCCCAGTGGATTGTGTTTATCTGGGTCTCAATTGCTTACTAGATGAACCTGTGGATTTGGTATTAAGCGGAATCAACAATGGTCCAAATTTAGCCAGCGACGTATTATACTCCGGCACTTTCGCCGCGGCGATGGAAGCAAGGCACTTAGCTGGACCGGCTATAGCAATGTCGATTACTACGAGAGAGGTCAGTCACTATGATACTGCCGCCAGATTGGCTATTGATCTGGTGAACTCGCTATCAGGATTAGCGTTCAAGTCGCTCATTTCTGTTTTAAATGTAAATCTGCCAGACGTTCCTATGATGGAGTTGCGTGGTTATAAGGCTACATTGTTAGGTGATAGAGTCGCGCCGCTGACTCCTAATATGGTAGCAGGCGATAAAAACAAGGGGATCTATAATTTAGGCAAGGCTGGAGACTTTGTTCGTCGCAAAAGGAATAAAATGCAAGACTTCGAGGCAGTAGAGCAAGGTTATGCTTCAATTACTCCTCTGAGTTCGCGATACGAGGATAGCGCTTACGTTGACGATGTTCAAAAGTGGTTAGATACACTTTAAGCTTTTGTTTGAGAATCAAAGATGTATCAGAGTCAACGTGATCGAAATAGAGCTGCTGGAATAGGGATGACTTCCGAGCGTACCCGCCGACGGTTAATTGATCAGGTCCGAGAAATGGGAGTGACGGATCGACGAGTTCTGGATGTCATGTTTTCACTACCAAGACATCTTTTTATTGATGAGGCTTTATCAAATAGAGCCTACGACAATATCTCGCTTCCGATTGGATATGGTCAGACAATCTCGCAACCTTATATCGTTGGTTTAATGACGCAAACACTGTTTAACCAAGCTCGTCCAAAGATATTAGAAATTGGCACGGGTTGCGGTTACCAAACGGCGGTCCTTGCACCGCTCTGTGAAGAAGTAATTAGTATCGAGAGAATTTTAAAATTGCACCGCCGTGCTCGAGATTTGCTTTATGATTTGCGTATACGAAACGTAAAGTTTCGCCATGGAGACGGCTTTATGGGCATGGTAGACCTCGCACCTTTTGATGGCATACTTGCAGCTGCTGTTTCAGAGGATATCCCGGAAGAATTAGTAGTTCAACTTGTTGATGGCGGGCGCATAGTTATGCCTGTCGGCAGAGGTGATCAGCAGGTATTGTTGATCGCCGACAAAACCTCTACTGGACTCAAGAAAAAAGAGATAGAAGCGGTGCGGTTTGTTCCCCGTTTGGCGGGTCTGGGTTAATCGACTTGTCTTTATTACCTATTGTTATGGATCAAAATCGTGAAGCTATTTGAACCCATCTATACCACCATACTAACTTGGGCGAAACACCCAAAAGCACAAGGATACCTAGCGGGCGTTAGCTTCGCTGAGTCCTCGTTTTTTCCAATTCCAGTCGACGTCATGCTAGCCCCAATGGTGTTAGCTGACAAAGAAAAAGCCTGGAGACTGGCTGCTATAACCACCGTAATGTCAGTGCTGGGCGGGGTGTTTGGCTATTTATTGGGTGCCTACTTTTTCGAGGCGTTTGGTGATCAAATGCTGACCTTTCTGCATGCGCATGAAAAGTTTGAGAACATAAAGAAGATGTTCATTAAGCATGGTACCTTGATCATACTTCTCGCTGGTTTTACTCCGATTCCTTACAAGGTTTTTACAATCGCATCTGGAGTCATGGGGGTGGCATTCCTACCATTTGTGTTACTTTCGTTAATTGGCCGAGGGGCACGATTTTTTCTAGTTGCCGGTTTGATCAAGCTGGGCGGCGATAAATTAGAAGAGACGATTCATAAGAAAATCGAAATAATCGGCTGGGTTACTTTGAACTTAGTTGTCGTGGGCGTGGCAGTTTATCTCCAACTCAAATAGTAAAAGATTCAAAATCTCACGTGGATAAAATTGCTCGAAATCTCATAGGTGTGCTGTTGGTACTAACTGCCTTATCGGCTTGTACAGCAAACCAGAAAGCGGTTGTAGTTGAAAGAAGAGTGATCACTCAAGCAGAGATTGACGATAAAGGTATTGGTGGACAGTTTATACGTATCGTTCAGCCAGGAGATACTCTTTACTCAATCGCATTCATAATGAATCTCGACGTTAACCGAATCGCTTTATGGAATGGGATAGAAGACACCGAAAAGCTACTTGTGGGACAAAGAATTAGGCTAACAGAACCCTTGGGTTTTAAATACCCCATAAAATCCAAGTTAAGTCACAGGGTCTCAACTGGGCGTAGGTCTGTTGTCAAGCGAGCCGCTTCATCGAGCACAGTTACTAAAACTAAACCCAAACCTGTTATCGCTAAAAATAAGTCTCGAGCTGATACTGAAGCATTACCAAGGCAACCGGTCGAAGCTGAGGCAAGAACCCAAGAAAAATATTTAGCGAATGAATCCGTGAGGCATAGGCAAGAGCATGCTCTGACAGTATGGTATTGGCCGCTTCGAGGGACTCTGGTCGAGCGTTTTAATCCCGCAAAAGGTCAACAAGGTATTCGAATTCAGGGTGAACGAGGTCAAGATGTATGGGTTAGCGCCGATGGAGAAGTGGTCTATTCAGGCGATAGTCTCAGAGGGTATGGCAATTTGATTATTGTTAAGCACTCTGAGCAATACTTGAGTGCTTATGCTCACAATGACACCATTCTGGTTAGTGAAGGGGATATGGTGAAACAAGGGCAGACGATAGCTAAGCTGGGTGGAAACCTTATCGTGGCGCCCGTGGCTCAGTTTCAAATTCGAAGAAACGGAGTGCCCGTTGATCCGCTACAACACTTGGAATAAGCAGCACTTCTAGGTTTTGAATTTCAAATTCGCAAAGTACAATAATCCAAATTCTCCACTGTCAAAGCCTGTATTTTTGAACTTTCTTTCGTTTTTTTGATCTATTTTAGAAAAAGATTGAGTTTAAAGTCATAGATATCAATCTTTTCGATTTAATTCATCAAGTTTTTGGCGACTTTGTGAGGGCTGCTAGTTACAATACTCGGCCGTTTGTACATTTCCGGACCAGATAATTCTGGTATTTGAATATTTTTGTCATGGCACTGGACGATTTTCCTAGAATTAAGCGCTTACCGCATTACGTTTTCAATATAGTTGGAGACTTAAAAGCACAGGCTAGAGCGAGAGGTGAAGACATTATTGATTTCGGTATGGGCAACCCTGACCAACCGACACCACAGCCAATTGTAGACAAGCTCTGTGAAGCTTCTCAACGCGGTAATACGCATCGTTATTCCGTATCGAGAGGGATTCCTCGTTTGCGTCGAGCGATTTGTAATTGGTATGGAGATCGTTATAACGTCGACATCTGCCCGGAGAGAGAGGCGATAGTTACTATTGGGTCTAAAGAAGGCTTAGCTCACTTGGCAATGGCAACAATGGATAAAGGGGATTCGGTATTAGTGCCAAACCCGGCTTATCCGATTCATCCTTATGGATTTATCATCGCGGGCGCGGATATTCGCCACGTTCCCATTGGTCCAGGAATAGATTTTTTTGAAGAGCTCGAGACAGCGCTTAAAAACATGTTCCCCAAGCCGAAGATGTTGGTCTTGAACTTTCCGAGTAATCCGACAGCCCAGTGCGTTGAGCTTGGTTTTTTTGAGCGTATCGTAGACATGGCAATAGAGCATCAGTTTTGGGTTGTACAAGATCTTGCCTATGCGGATATTGTTTTTGATGGATATACCGCACCCAGCATAATGCAAGTTCCGAATGCAAAAGAGATCGCAGTGGAATCATTCAGCTTGTCTAAAAGCTATAACATGCCCGGTTGGCGTGTAGGCTTTATGGTTGGAAACCCCAAACTAATTGGTGCTTTAGCGAGGATGAAATCGTATTTAGACTACGGTATGTTTACCCCAATTCAAATTGCATCGATCTTTGCCTTGGAAGCGCCTGAAGCAAAAGACTGGATCGCGGAGATTAGAGATAGATATCAAAGTCGTCGTGACGTGCTGTGTGATGGCTTAACGGCGGCGGGATGGCCAGTAGAGAAACCAAAGGCCACCATGTTTGTTTGGGCTAGAATCCCAGAACCTTTTATCGAGCTCGGATCCATGGAGTTTAGTAAGATATTACTCAAAGAGGCAAAGGTGGCTGTGTCTCCCGGGGTTGGTTTTGGCGAATATGGCGACAACTATGTTCGCTTTGGCCTTATAGAAAATGAACAGCGAACAAGACAAGCAATCCGAAATATAAAGTCCCTACTGCTCCATCCCGAGCGTATCAAGTTGGACTCTTAGTGAGACGCTCCGAAAAACAATTCAATCATAGTACTAGTTATGCAAGAAATTAAAGTCGGTATCCTGGGTCTGGGAACTGTTGGTTGCGGTACGGCTGATGTGCTGGCAAGAAATGCAGCCGAAATTACACGAAAAACAGGCATACCCATTTGTGTCACCATGGCTTGTGTTCGAGATAAAAACAAAACCAGAGAATGCGATTCTGATACTTTTTCGATCACAACAGAGCCAATGGATGTGGTGACCTCGCCTAACGTCGATATTGTGGTCGAATTGATTGGTGGTACCGAGCTAGCTAGAGACTTAGTCTCAGCGGCCATTACAAATGGTAAGCATGTAGTTACTGCAAATAAGGCTTTGATTGCATTACATGGTAATGAACTTTTCCGCTTGGCCGAAAACGCCGGTGTTCAGATGGCGTACGAGGCTGCTGTCGCTGGTGGCATAAGCATCATCAAAAGCATACGCGAGGGGTTTGCTGGAAATCAAATTGAGGCTATCGCAGGCATTATTAATGGAACCGGTAACTTTATCCTCACGGAAATGCGTGACAAAGGTAGAACATTTGAAGATGTTTTGGCAGAAGCACAAGAGCTTGGCTATGCCGAAGCTGACCCAACATTTGATGTTGAAGGTATAGATGCGGCCCATAAATTGACGATTTTAGCTGCCATTGCGTTTGGAACGCCTTTGCAATTCGAGGAAGTTTATACCGAGGGGATATCAAAACTAGAACTGATTGATGTCGATTACGCTAAAGAGCTTGGTTATCGTATAAAACACCTTGGTATTGCCAAGAAGATTGATGGCGATCTGGAGCTTAGAGTGCATCCAACCTTGATTCCTGAGCAGCGGTTAATTGCAAATGTGAACGGTGTAATGAATGCCGTATTGGTGAAGGGCGATGCTGTTGGCAATACCTTGCATTATGGTGCCGGCGCTGGTGCGGACCCTACGGCGTCAGCTGTGGTAGCTGATATTATCGATGTGGCAAGGATCATGAGCATCGGAGCTCGATCATATGTACCTGGCTCAGGTTTTACGGCGGCTGCGATCAAAAATTTGCCGGTTCGAAAACAAGCTGAATTTGAGTGTGCCTTTTATTTACGGTTTGAAGTTGAAGACGTGCCAGGCGTTATGTCGCAACTGAGTGCCGTGTTTGCTGAGCAAAACATCAGTATTGAGGGAATTACTCAGAAAGAGCCCAAGAAGGGTGATAATTCAGTGTCGGTTATTTTCATTACACAAAAAACCGTAGAGAGATCAGTAGATGAAGCCTTGGAGGCTCTCAAAACGTCAAAAATCCTCCAGGGTTCTGTAGCAAAGATCCGCGTTGAACACTTAGATTAAGTCATTGGAAGTTACATTATGAAATTCGTTAGTACTCGTGGAGATGCTCCTGAGTTAGATTTTGAAAGCGTAGTATTAGCAGGTTTGGCATCAGATGGTGGTCTGTATGTGCCTAAATTTATTCCAAAGTTTAGCCCCGAGGAAATAGCCTCATGGGCGAATCTAAATTATCAAGATTTAGCCTTTAACATCATTAGTCCATTCGTTGATGGAGAAATAAGTGACTCTGAATTAAAGACCATTATCAATAAAGCCTATTCTTCGTTTCGTCACGATGGCATTGCTCCCATGGTGCAATTGGGTCACAACGAATGGGTGCTTGAGCTATTCCAAGGTCCAACGCTTGCCTTCAAAGACTTTGCGCTACAATTTCTAGGGCATCTTTTAGATCATATTTTAACTAAAAGAAACCAGAAAGTAGCTGTGTTGGGGGCGACCTCGGGAGACACTGGGTCTGCTGCAATTGAAGGATGTCGTCGCTGCGAGAATATCGATATTTTCATCTTACATCCGCACAATCGTGTTTCCGATGTTCAGCGTAAGCAGATGACTACCGTGCTTTCAGAGAACGTATTTAACGTGGCCTTGGAAGGAAATTTTGACGATTGTCAAAACATGGTCAAGGCTAGTTTTAGAGATCAGTCATTTTTGCCAGATCAAAGACAGCTAGTGGCTGTTAATTCGATTAATTGGGCTCGAATTATGGCGCAGATTGTCTACTATTTTTATGCCGGATTAGCGCTGGGTGGGCCGCATCGAAAAATATCATTTTCAGTGCCCACGGGTAATTTTGGAGATATTTATGCTGGTTATTTAGCTATGCAAATGGGCCTACCGATTGAGCAATTAGTAATTGCGACCAATCAAAACGATATTTTGCACCGTTGTATCAGTAACAACGACCACAGCAAGCAGCCGCTTGAGCAGTCTTTGGCACCAAGTATGGACATTATGGTATCGAGTAATTTCGAACGGTTGTTATTTGACCTATATGATCGAGATGGTTCGCAGATTAAACGATTGATGAGTGATTTTGAAAAGGGCGCGATGAAATTAAGCGATTCATCATTAGAGCAAGCCAGAAAGGTATTTTCCAGCTTCAGATTAGACGATGAGGGACTGCTCGAGGTGATCTCAGAGACCTATGCAAATACAGGTTACGTACTTGACCCCCATACGGCGATCGGCTTAGCGGCAGGCAGGAGCGAGCGTAAAAATCGAAATACACCGATGGTATGTTTAGCCACCGCGCACCCAGCAAAGTTCCCCGACGCAATCAAGGCAGCTGGGGATATTGATGATCCAAAATTACCAAACCATATGCGTGATTTGTTTGAAAGAGAGGAACGCTATGAAGTGCTCGAGAATGATATTAATGTTATTCACGAGTATATGAAAAAATGGTTGAGTTAAATTGCTCCAATTCTGGTCTCGGAAAAGGTATGGGTTGCGTACAGATTTTGTGAAAAATCCGCTGTCCCTACATTAACGCTGAATTACCATCATCTTACCGAGTCCTGAAGTCGTGGTCACGGAAGAGGAATTTAAGTATTATTCTAGTCTTATTGTGGTAGTGGGTGATCCAAGGTCTTGCAACTCATTACTTATCCAGCGTGTTTGTGGTAAATCCAAGCAAATTTCTAAAGCCTGATTGCTTGAATAAACCAATAGTCTTTGAAATAAAAACAACAAGATATTCTATCGGCGAAGATTCAGGAAAAACTGATGCATTTATTCCACAAAAAAATAGCTTTGAGCTTGGTGTTCGCAGCAATAACCTCCACTATCGGCGTTGCCACGACTAATGCGCAAGTTTCCCGAGAACCCCGAGGTTCGAATGTCGAAGTCAAGAAAGACGAGATAAAGCTAAATTTTCAAGACGTTGATATCCGAGTTTTGATCAATACAGTAGCTGAGGTCAGTGGGAAAAATTTTATCGTTGATCCCCGGGTAAAAGGAAAGGTCTCGGTTATCTCCGGTAAGTCGGTAACCCCGGAGGAACTCTATGACTATTTTTTAGCCATATTAGAGGTTCATAACTTCGCTACCGTTGGAACGGGTAGTGTTATCAAGGTATTGCCATCAAATGTGATTAAGCAAAAACCAACAACCACTCTTTTTCAGCCTACTGAGCAAGAAAACGACGAACAAATCACCCAAATAATTCAGCTACAACACGCATCTGTTCAAGATCTGGTACCCATTATCCGTCCGTTAATCCCGCCAACGAGTCATTTTGGTCAGCATTCCTCTTCAAACAGCGTGATTTTGACGGATACGGCAGCCAATATTCAGCGTGTACTGAAGATAATTCGACGCATTGATATTCCGGACAAGCGTTCTAATACTCACGTCGTATATCTAGAGAAGACCAAAGCCAGTGAGATGGCTAGCTCACTGACACAGCTTGTTGCCAGTACAGCTGATCCCAAGGACGCGGCCGCCTCGGGCTCGAAATTGAGTATTCAAGCATTTGATGCCATCAATGCTTTGGTTATTAGTGCTACAGACGAGCAATTTGCCAGGGTGAAAGCCTTGATCGACGAGCTTGATGTAGAGCGAGATTTAGCGGGCGACGTGAGTGTTATTCCACTGGACTTCGCCAATGCTGAAGATCTTGTTTCTATCTTAAATGACGTGACAGCGAGTAATACCCAAGGGGCCGCAACCGACTTTAATGTTCAAGCCGATGAAGCGTCTAACTCTCTGATTGTTAAGGCATCCGGCGGTCAACTTAAAACCGTTAAAAGTGTTGTAGAGAAATTAGATAAGCGTCGCGCACAGGTTTTTGTTGAAACTATTATTGCCGAAGTGGCGATTACCAAAGACGGTAATTTAGGAGTCACTTGGGGAGCAGGAGTTGAGGCGCCGACGATACAAAATGGTAGCGGAGATAATGCCACCACTATTACTGACCCAAGAGCTAATACCGTCGGCAGTCGAGCCGGTACCGGTCTAGTCAGTTCGGTGTTTCCTGTGACTGGAACAAGTCCTGGCTTTAATTACAGACTGTTTGATTTTGGTCGATATCAGCTTGATGTGGTTTTGAATGCTCTGCGCTCTGATACAAATTCGAATGTTCTTTCGACTCCGACCGTATTGACTTTGGATAACGAGGAGGCAGAGATCAGTGTTGGTCAAGAAGTACCGTTTATTACCGGGGTATTCAACAATGGTTTAACCAATGTGAATGACGGTGGTACTGACACCGGTAGAGGCTCAGGCCTGGGTACTGGGTTTCAAACCATCGAAAGAAAAGACGTTGGTATAAAACTTAGAATTAAGCCACAAATAAACCAAGGCGATACTATTCAACTCGAGGTTTTTCAGGAAACCTCAACCGTTGCACCTACTCAAATCGAAGGTCAATCTGACCTGATTACAAACCGTCGCTCAATTGAAGCCGTAGTGCAAGTCGATGACGGTCAAGTTGTGGCACTGGGTGGGTTGATTACTGATGATGTTACAGATAATGAGTCTTGGGTTCCTTTTCTTGGAAAAATCCCGGTGCTTGGGGCTTTGTTTAGAAATAAATCTAAACAATCAATCAAGCGTAATCTTATGGTCTTCTTGAAACCGAGAATTATTCGTACACCTGATGAATTAGAGAAGTACAGCAAGAAAAAGTACGAAGCTATCCGTCGCGACGGTATGGAATACGCGAATGAAACAGACGATCTTCTAGTGTTACCTGCGAGTGAAACTCCAATATTGCTTGAATACAATGAGACTCTAAACGACGGTGAAATAGGAACCGAGAAGCATGAACGGGATCGTCAAAAAGGTGAACATAAAAAGAGCTTTCAACGAAAAGTTAAAGATATTATTTTTGGTCGAAGAATGCCAGAAGATAACGATCAGACAAACAATACCATCGAGAGTCGATTAGAGGATGTTGAGGCTGAGTTAAAAGCTCAGCAAATACTCGAAGAAATAGAGCGCCAACAGCAATCTACTTCGGCACCGGTTTTGGATTTGTCCGGTAAAAATAATAGCGAGAATAACTAAGTGCGATGAGTGGTTCATTAACGGACAATCAACTTGAGCATGACGATGCTGAGCAAATTATTGATGTGACGATTTCTTCTACGGCAGACGATGAATCTGATGCCGTCGATGAGGACGCTATTTCAGATAAAGATCTAATCCCATATTCTTTTGCTAAAAAGCATAATATCCTCGTTGAGATGGACGAGGAGGGTGTGAATGTTTCGTTCGCGGAAACACCTAAGCTCGCGGTCTTAGCTGAAATTAAACGTCGCCTTGATACGAAAATTTCCCTCAATAAATTAGAACTCGCTGATTTCGAGTCTCAGCTCCGTGCGTTTTATGATAAAGGCGGTAGTCAGGCTAACCAGCTCATGGATGACATGGGTGATGATCTTGATTTAGAACGTCTAGCTGATGAAATGCCCCAAGCCACTGATTTGCTTGAAGCAGATGATGATGCACCAATTATCCGACTAATCAACGCTCTGTTAACACAAGCAATTCGGGAAGCAGCGTCCGATATTCATCTAGAGGCTTTTGAAGAGTCTTCCATCGTGCGCCTGAGAGTGGACGGTGTTTTGCGGGATGTACTAAGTCCAAGACGAGAAATGCATGGAGCTTTGGTGTCTCGGATCAAAGTGATGTCTAAATTGGATATTGCGGAAAAGCGACTCCCTCAAGATGGTCGTATGTCACTAAGGGTTGCAGATCATCCAGTTGACGTTCGTGTTTCCACGCTTCCTACTCAGCACGGTGAGCGAGTAGTGTTGCGTCTTCTGGATAAGCAAAGTGCGCGTTTAAACTTAGAAGCTTTGGGTATGCCTGAAGTCATCTTGCGTGAGTTCGAAG
>JAKVBA010000054.1 GCA_022447525.1 Gammaproteobacteria bacterium | reverse complement strand
AGCTTTCTCATCGCCTGACTCCTTAGTCATTTGCAAAATAAATATGTGCTATTAACTGATTCAATTGCTTAGAGCAGAGCCTGTGTCACGTTGTGAATAGCGGCCTACAAATCTGCTCTGCACTTCATGGGTTTAATGATAGCTGGCTTGAATGACGGAGACTTTTGTACAACATTAACAGAAGATTAACGGCTCATTAAAAATGAAGATGTCCAAAAATGTGTCAGTTTTGGGCGTATGAATGTCTTATCTGTCATGCTGGTAAGTGTGTATTATGATCGCATTACTTCATCATTATTACGTGACTTATGCGCAAACTTATTTGTTTACTTGCATACGAAGGAATGGAATTACTCGATTTTGCTGGTCCTCAGTCTGCTTTTTATGAGGCACTCCAGGGAATGGATGATAGCTATGAATTAAAGATAGTGGGCTTTGATCGCAGTATTGTTCAGTGTGAAGCGGGGCTTCAATTTATACCGTCTACCTCTATGGACGATATTTGTGCGTGCCATACATTGATTATTCCGGGAGGAAAGGGGGCGCGAAGTCTGTCTATCACACCATCTCAGCTAGAAAGCTTAAATCGACTTATGTTGAACTCGGAACGTGTTGCAACTATCTGCACAGGTGCATACTTAATTGCTCGAACTGGCCTACCTGATAATACTACTATTGCAACCCATTGGGCGTTTACCAGCGATTTACAGTCCCAGTACCCAGCGCTTAATGTAGAGCGCGAAAAGCTATTTGTTCAACATGGAAAATATTGGTCTTCGGCGGGTGTTACGTCTGGAATAGATTTAACGCTGCGTCTCATAGAAATTGATTACGGTGTTGGCCTCGCGCACCATGTTGCTAAGCATTTAGTGGTTTACTCAAAACGCTCAGGAAATCAAAAGCAGTTTTCCAACGTACTTGACATTCAAAAGCCAAAATCTGATCGGCTTGCTAAAATTATAAGCTGGATTGGAGAGCATATCGATGAAATTATAACCGTTAAACAGTTATCTGATTTAGTCTATTTGAGCGAAAGGCAATGTCATAGACTCTTTTTAAAAGAAGCAAATATGACACCGGCGCAGTTCGTGGAAAAGTATAGAATGCAGTTAGCTAGCGACCTGCTAGCCACGACGGATAAAGAAATAAAGACTATTGCACTGGTTGTTGGTTTTAGAACGTATCACGGTTTTGCTCGTGCATTTGAGCGATGCTTTTCGGTAACGCCAACTGCGTACCGAAAAGCATTCCTGTTAAAAAACTGATGCTACAGTGTATACAGAAACAGAATGACGTTCAGCTAGTTGGCATTTTTAGGCTCTAGAGGCTGTGAAAGCACTTCTAAAACAGTAAAAGCGTTTTTACCCAAACGCGTTTTATCATTCGCCATTTTTACATCAATGGTAAAGTAAATGTCGTTAATCTGAGTTTTTACAACGTCGTTAGAGCTTGGGACGGCCATGGGTTGAGCCACCTCATCACAGCCAGACATAGTACATTGCCTGTCTGTTTGAAATACTGGAGGTTCTTCTTTCCCTGTCATTACCTCTCTCGCTATCACTGGCTTTTTGTCTACATTCGTTTTCACTATCGCTAGATAAGTGAACCCTTGTTTCTGGGCAATTTCGGCTGCTCGATAAAGTGCGAACTGTTGAACTTTATCTGCAGGTGTCTTATCCGTTGCTTTAAAAAGCACTTTATATTCATCTACAGCGATTTTCTCACTTGAGTATCCGTAAGCCGCTTTCGAATTAGCGGGCTTATATGGCGTAGGCGCAGCCACTGGTGTGGATGAACACCCCACTATTGCAAGGCTTAATGCCATGCTCATAGAGGTAAGAAGTATACGGCTATTCTTAATGTTATTTTTGATGTTCATCTCACATGTTCCTTAATACTGTAATCACTGAAACAATGACAATAATGCGGTCCTGCCTAATGTCATTAGAGCTTGGTTTCGCTTTGCATTAGGCTTTGCATCAACTGCACCTTTGTATGCGCCTACTGACGCAATGCCAAGAAGGGTCTCTGGTTTGCCCATCATTAATTTACATTGCCTTTTTGCCTGTGTAAGTGCAACGTCGGCATGATGTTTTTGTGAAAAATAGGCATGTTCTTTTTGTGCAATGTCGCGCATGTTAGCTTTTAGAAAGATATTCATAACAAATAGCCTCGTTTAGTGCTCATGTCATTTGATGTATGGGTTAAGCTTCGTTTTATTCGAAGACCTTGCGCCAGGTTTGAATTAGCCTGCTAAAGCTCAGGTAATTAAACGCGTTCTGAGCAAGCTTAAAGAATCCAAATGCGGCAATGCTGTTTAACACCAATAAAATAAGTGGAACAGCTACGTAATGTAGACCCATACTGTGGAGTAAAGCGCCAATAGCGATATTTAAAATCAACCAACAAACCGTACCTACTGCGAAAGCGGCTAAACACGCGAAAATGGTAACAAAGAAACTCTTTTTAATGAGCATCAACTCACTGTTAGTAAGTTCGAGAAACGCTAGGCCCTGTGCTTTTCTTTGGTTGAATGCTTCTTTAAACGCAGTGAAAATGTCTGAAAATGATGGATCTGGGTAATTTTGCTGAGTAGATGGTTGGTCTTTTGGCGGTGTATTGGTTGTATGATCGCCTTTCACCTGTGCGCGAAAACTCGCCTGCGCCGAGGGCGGCGTCAGGCGAAACGGATTTTCATTGCACACAATAAATTGTGATGTACGAAAATCTGGTGCTTTCATAAGTTTACTTCTTACGTAGTAGTGACGTTACCAACATACCCGCAGCAAACGCCATACCCGCAGTAGCCAGAGGGTTTTCAATAGCATACTGACGTACTTTCGATGCCTGCCATTTTTGCTGTGCTAATCGCTTTCTTGCTGACATGTTTTCTGCTGACGATGAGGCAGTGCGACGAATGTTTTCCTCTGCAATGCCTGCACTGTCTGCTAACTTGTCTACTGACGCATGAAGAGAATCTTTCAGTTGATCCGTTACTGGGTGACTCGGCTCAGCCACGCCGTTTGTACCGTTACGTTTAACTGTTTGCGATTTAGCTGAAGCTTGTGTAGCCATAATACTCTCCTTAATATTTAGGGTTCACTTGAAAAGTGCAACGCGCATACCAAATGTTAATTTATATAATTATCAAGGGGATATGTTTGTTCGGAGTGGCAAGCAATCAAAAGATTTGCAAGATAATCACAGTATCTTGGCAAACCCTTGTAATATTTTCTTAGTAAATTATGAGTAACGGTTGGTTTAACCAATCACAGAAGCCAAGTCGTCTTTCGACACTGGTTTAAGCAACGCGCTGTCTATTCCAATCGCTTCCATTGTTTTTTTACTTGCCTCATGGCCGCTTACTATTGTGAGGATGGCATCTGGTAATTTTTCTTTAAGCTCTTCAGCCAGTTCATATCCATCGTAATCTGGTAACGTCAAATCCATTAGAACATGATCAAACTGGCCGTTCTG
Source organism: Gammaproteobacteria bacterium (assembly GCA_022447525.1). Lineage (GTDB taxonomy): Bacteria > Pseudomonadota > Gammaproteobacteria > Arenicellales > Arenicellaceae > Arenicella. Next base: position 18,057 of record JAKVBA010000054.1, on the reverse strand, counting down.
AGCTGCTTCAAGCGCGTCAGCACCGCAGAATTCAGTAGTTACATCGTGCCCTAAATGGGTTAAAAACAGTTTTAATAGTTCTGCAGCGTCTTCATCGTCTTCAATTACCAGTACACGTTTATTACTGCACCTTTGTTCGCTGTCTTTCTTAACATCCTTTGTTGGTGCTGCGTTTAAGTTAACTGACGCCTCACTAGCGCTGCAAGACGACGCTTCTTTTTCTGGCGCGTAAGGTTTGTGCATTGGCATATCAGCTACTTGCGCTTCTACATTGGTAAAAGTAATGTGGTCCCCGGGGGGCAGATATTGTGCAAGTAGATGTGCAAGCGCAAAGCGATCTATCGGTTTACCGATAACGTCATTAAAGCCTTCACGTATCAAAGATTCCTTTAGCCCTTTTCGACTGGCAGCGGTGACTGCGATCACAGGGATATTCTTACCGTGGCGACGTATTGCATGTAAAGCTTCAATTCCATTCATAACAGGCATATGAATGTCCATAAGTACTAAATCAAAAGGTTGGTTGTGTTCATCCGCCTGTAGAACCGCCTCCAGCGCTTTCACTCCGTTTTCAGCATAGCTTATATCTGCTTTAGACTGACTCACAATGTGACCGGTAAGTCGTCGAATTTCTCTCAAATCATCGACAATCAGCACCCTACCTGTGACATTTAAGTCAATACTGCTCGATTCGACAGGTTGAATCTGGCCAAGCGTTAAATCAACGTTAGGCTGGGAAGAAATGTCACCTGGATTAATATCAAATGTAAACGTGCTGCCTTCCCCCATTCGAGATGTCACATTAATATTACCACCAAGCTTCGTGACCAGTTCTTTACAGATTGCCAAGCCTAGACCCGCGCCGCCGTGGTTGGCGCGCATGACATCTTCAATTTGTTCAAAAGGTTGAAAAATATTGGCCAACTTGTCTGGGGGCATTCCAATGCCAGTATCATCTACCGAAAACTTAAGTAGCGGGTATTGTTTGCCAGCTTCTACACATTGCTCCAGTGCTATGGTGAGCGTAATACTGCCTTTATCTGTGAATTTTACGGCATTCGAGATGAGGTTGAGCAACACCTGCCGAAGGCGTGTAGGGTCCGTCTGGATAAACTCAGGTATTTTAGTCTCAGATACTACGTTCAAGCTCAAGCCTTTGTCTTTTGCATTGAGCCGCATTAATGAATGAATGTCGGTAAGAAAAGCAGATAAATTTACATCTTTAATATTTAGCTCGAGTTTTTCTGCCATTATCCGTGACATATCGAGAAGGTCATTTAACAGGCTTAACAAGTGTTTCCCGTTAGAGTGTATGATAGATAACTCTTGCTGAAACGGGCTATTTCTAGCATCGTCAATCAGGAGCTCTGTATAGCCTAAGATAGAGGTGAGGGGAGTGCGTAGCTCGTGACCTAAGTGCGCAAGAAATTTGTCCTTCGCTTTATTCTTTTGCTCTACTTTATTGCGCTCAATACGCTCGTTCTCAATGTCGCGCCTTACCATAGCGTAGCGGATAGTGCGCATAAAGCGTGGCGATTCAATTTCTGATTTTTGCAAATAATCTGCGGCCCCAGCGCGCATAACCATTTCATCTACGGTAGCGTCTGATTGTCCTGTTAATATCACTACAGGTAGGCTAAATTGATTTGATTTTAGAACACCCAAAACATCAATGGCATTTTCAGCGCCCAGCAAATAGTCAAGCAAGCATAAATCAAAATCTTCAGTCTTGAGCGCTTCCACGGCATCAAGGCTGTTTGTCACCCAAGTTAGCTCGAACTTGGGTGACTCACACTGTTCTAGATAGTCAGAAGTTAAGAAGTAATCATCTTCATCATCTTCTACCAATAGAATTTTTATAACCTCTGACATCTAGTACCTCTTTTACTCGTGTGGCAACTCTACAAACTCAATCCAATAACGTCCTAAAGCACGCATTAGTTCAACTAAGCCTTCAAAATTAACCGGTTTAGTAATGTAAGAGGCGCATCCAAGGTCATAACCGCGAAGCATGTCTTCTTCTTCCTTAGATGTTGTTAGGATAACAACGGGGATACTGCGAAGTTTGGGGTCATTTTTAAGTTCTTGAAGCGCCTCACGGCCATCTTTTCTTGGCATATTTAAGTCAAGTAAGATAAGGCTAGGGCGAGGGGCAGAAGCAGGGTCGGAGTACTTACCCTCGTGACGAAGAAATTCCAACAACTCTACGCCGTCTTCGACACAAAACAAGTTGTTCAAAACGCGACTTTCTTGAAGCGCATCAACGGTTAATAAACGATCATCCTCGTCATCGTCAGCCATCAATATATTAATTGGTTGTGTTTGTTTACGCGTCATTGTGTTCCTCCATTATTGTTGTTAGAGCCAAACGGGTCGCTCTCTACAGGCATTATTATCGAGAACGTTGCTCCTTGTCCCGGTGAGCTAAGAGCAGTGATTTGCCCATTGTGTCTTTCTACTATCCTACGGCAAACAGCAAGTCCAATCCCTGTGCCTTTGTACTCGCTTCTGCCGTGAAGGCGCTGAAAAGGAGCGAAGATTTTCTCAGCAAAAGATTGCTCAAAACCAATACCGTTGTCTTTAACCGTAATTTTTATCCAGTCGTATTCATCTGCCATCAGAATGTCATGGGTGTCAGATTCGGTTGCTTTTTCGGCGTTAATGTTAACAACAGGGGTTACGCCTTCACTTTGGAATTTAAGAGCGTTTGATATTAAGTTTAAAAACAATTGCTCGAGCTGTGACTTATCGCCTCGTATAACGGGCATATCGCCCACGCTGATTTCAGCCGAGGTCTCATCAATGGCGATTTCCAAATCCCCGAGTACGCTTTGAATGGTATTATTTAGGTCTACCTCATCAAACTCTTTACCACGGGTAGAAACGCGTGAAAATGCGAGCAGATCTGAAATAAGCATAGACATTCGCTCTGCAGCGTTAAGCATACGCGCTAGGTAATCCTTGCCTCTTTCATCTATTACGTCATTGTAACCAGACTCCAAACGATTTCCGAAAGCCCTTATTTTTCGAAGTGGTTCTTGTAGGTCGTGCGAGGCTACGAAAGCAAAATCTTCCAACTCTCGGTTACTTCGTGCTAATTCGTCGGAATAAAGACTTAACTCTTGTGTCCTTTCTTCAATTCGAGATTCTAAATCTTCGTTCACAGATTCGAGATCGGCCTGATATTTCTCATGTTCTCGAGAATTAATTTTTAAAAGTAGAAAAACAGTGATTATAAGCAGTAACGTAGTTGCTGATGAAATAATCAAGGTGTTTACCGAATCTCTTCTCAGGCTCATCAGGTTTGCCAAGTGCGTGCCTTGCATATCTCTTTCAGAGCTGTCAATTTCGCGAAATAGCGTTTCGAATCGCTTGTATAACTTTATGCCTTTATCACTTCTAACTAAGTTAATAGCCTCTCGCTCTCTTCCCTCTTTAACGAGCTCAACAACCTCTATAACCTCATTCACTTTCGCTTTTGTCAGCTGAAGCAACTCTTCGATTCTCACAGACTGATCGCCAATATCAGATGAAAAAGAGCTGACTTCTACTTCGTCCATTAATTCGCCGATTACCCCGAGTGTTTCGGTATAATCCGTAAGATATTTTTCGTCGTCTGTGAGCATGTAGCCACGTTGACCAGACTCAACTCTCAATATAGCTACATGCAAGCGATTCACTGCATTGATAACGCGATTAGTAGTGAACAGCCGCGCTTCCAGTGCAGAAAGGTCGTTGAGCGTACTTACCACATAGAAAGAATTTGCTGTTATTACAACGATGACCAGAACGACCAAAATTATCCAGCTGTATAACGAAGACAGAACTTTAGTAATCATTTACTCATTCCGAAACATTCTCACCCAACTCAGTAGTCATAACAGAAAGGGTGTGACTGCAGTCTTTTGCACTGCTTATTATTTTATCCAATGCCGCCAACGCCTTTTCGGGCGGGACTTCTCCATTTAGTGCCATTTTCACTAGCTCAGCCTGCATAGATATTCTATTCAAAGGTTTTCGAGCGTCGTGCACGAAAACACTTAGTCGAGCAAATTCTTCACTAGTCATGTCGCATACCTCTTTTATTCTTCTTTACTAAGGTCACCATAGGCATGAAGACGGTTGTACAAGGTTTTGGTACTTATACCTAACATTTCAGCTGCCGTTGTCTTGTTGCCATTCACTTTTTCCAAGGTGGCGTAAATAAGCTCTTTTTCTACATCTTCAATGGTTCTTCCCGCTTGTAATGCTGGTGTTGTGCTTTGTTTTTGCGCAAATGGAGATTCGATAGTTTTAGGGAGCTCAATTTCGCTTTTTTCTGGATCACTCATAATGGCTGCACGATGCACAAAGTGCCTTAACTCACGAACGTTGCCCGGCCAATCATAAGCTTGAAGCGTATCTAGCTGGCTTTCCTCCCACTTAAAATTCGAGCCGTTCTCTTTGTTAAATTCGGCAATGAAAGTTTTAGCTAGCAGAGGAATGTCTTCTTTTCTATCGCGTAGAGGTGGTATTGTTATCGGAAATACAGCAAGCCTAAAGTAAATGTCTTCGCGCAGGACTTTGCTTTGTGCGATCTCTTCCATTGTTCTATTTGTAGCTGAAACTACACGGCAGTTAACAGGAATCGTTTTCGTACCACCTACTCGAATAACGACTTTATTCTCAAGAACCCTTAATAGGTTTGGCTGCATATCAATTGGCATCTCTGTAATTTCATCTAAGAAAAGGGTGCCACCTTCTGCTTGCTCAAACACGCCTTCTTTACGACCTACCGCACCAGTAAACGCCCCTTTTTCATGGCCGAATAGTTCACTACCAATTAATTCTTTTGAAAATGCACCACAGTTAGTGGCGATATAAGGCCCTTCACTTTCTGAAGCGTGGTGAATTGCAGCTGCAACAACCTCTTTACCAACACCACTTTCGCCTAGTAGCATAACGTTAGCGCTTGTTTTGCTGACTCGTGAAATGAGTTTGTACAACTCTTTCATCACGGGAGACTCGCCAATAAGCAAGTCGAAATGCTTTTCAATCTTTTCTTCAGCCGGCGCTTTTGGTTTGGTTTTTTTACTCAGTACCGCCTCGATTTCTTCACGCTGTATTGGCTTGACGAGATAATCGACGGTAGGTCCACATAAGCCTTTTATTACGCTTTTGACTGACGGATGGCCTGTGATGAGTGTTACGCGAGGTCTCTTAGGAAGTGCATCAAGTTCATTGAATAGATGTGCGCCGCTTCCATCGGGCAACATGAAATCTAGCAGTACGTGATCGAAGGTTTCTTTTTCGAGCCAGTCTCGAGCCTCCGCTAATGTAGCGGCAGTGAGAACGTCGTGGCCCAGAAATTCAATAATTGTACAGGCAACTTCTGTAAATTCGGCGTCGTCATCGACTAAGAGTACGGTTAGCACGTGGATGTCCTTCTTTCTCTGTCCATTAAGAATATGGAATAAAATCAATATTATAGTTTTATCATAAATAACAAGGAACAATAACAAAAACGCACGGCATCCATGAGTATTTCCTCGCTTTAATCGTTCAGTTCTAGGTAGCACGCATACGGGAAATGCATCATCGACGTAAATATCGTTAGGCGATGACTTTGTAGAGCGTCAACATTGCCAATCGATGTGATGATGATTAAGCGTATGGATTAGTGCAAAGTGTTACCTATTTACATGGTGTTGCAAAAAGTATTCCCACCCGCTTATTGCAAGAGCTGCAAAACACCGATGGCATATTTTTCGCACAACCTTTTACAAGAAAAGTTTCGCTAATAAGTGATGTAAACAACGAAGAATTTTAGCGTGCTTACAGTGGAGAGCGCGCTTTGAAAATACCGGGAAAAAACGAAAGTTAAGTCAAAGGATTTGAAAATGTGGACAAAAACAGCTGGAAGATCAATGACCTTGTCCGAGCTGCTGTCAAAAATGCAGCCAAGAGTAAGTCAGGATTTATTCTATTTTGCTGATTTTTGGGAAGTAATGGAAAAGCGCGGTTTTGGTCCTATGTTGGCGCTACCATCATTTATCGCTTGTACGCCTATAGGCGCAATACCCGGTGTCCCTTCACTGACCGGTGTGACGATTTTACTCATCGCATTGCAAATTTTACTCGGTAGCAGGCACCCATGGCTACCTCAAAAAGTGATGGATATTCACTGTGATGCGGACCAATTAAGAAACATCGTTAAGAAGATTAAACCTCACGCTGAAAAAATAGATCGCTTTCTCATTCCTCGTTGCTTTTTTATGAGGCAGCCTGTGTTTCGTTCTTTGATTGCATTGAACTGTGTAGGTTGTGGCCTTGTCATGATACCCCTTGAGCTCATTCCCTTAATGGGCTTCATACCTGCACTAGCAGTCCTCATAATGGCCGTTGGCATGGCCACCGACGACGGTGCGGTGGCTTTGATAGGCGTGACAATATCGATATTTGGTTTCGTGCTAGGCTTTGAGCATTTACCAGCAGCGATTAGTTAAATCTATAGTTATTAAGAGCCGGAATCTATCATGAAATCTGAGGTGGGTAGGTTCATGGTTTGGTATCTCAATTCCCCTATGAATGTGCGGGCCGCTGGTCCTAATGTGTCTCCATCTTCGAAAGAAAGATAGAGTAGGGCTTTTCGTAATGCTGCATTGTTGTCTAAAGGAAGGGGGGCCAGCGTACCGTTTTCTAGTTCTTCTTTTATAATTGCTATAGGTAACCAAGCAAAACCTAACCCTTGAGCAATGATATCTAACGATGTTCTTACATGGCTAACCGTCCATCGCTGTTCCGCACCGAGCCAACCTACATCTGCCTTACGCTCGGCTGAAGAGTCGCGAACCACAATTTGACGATGGGTTTTAAGGTCTTCTAGTGTAAGCGTTCTTTTTAGTTGGTGTAGAGGATGATCGGCATGAGCAACAGCGGCAAACTCAATTTCGCATAAATCCTCACTGAACCCATTTGGGAAGACAAAAGGAGAAATGCCCAAGTCCACTTTGCCACTCGCTAGCAATTCATTAGCACCTCTTAGCACAGTTTCCTCTATTTCAATGCGCAATAAAGGAAACTCTGCTGAGACTTTGGCTAAAACGTTATAAAGTAACTCAGAAGGGAAAATAATATCCACAGCAATACGCAGCGTTGTTTCTGTTCCTATTTTTAAACTACTTGCTACAGCTTCTAGCTTGTGAGCCTCGCTAAGTAAAAATGACGCGCGTCTGTACATTAATTCACCTTGAGGGGAAAGCTGTACTTTACGGCCAATATTTTCAAACAGCGTTACACCGATAGCGTTTTCCAGTTTTTGAACCGCGTGATGAACGCTTGATTGACTTTTATGTACTTCAGCAGCGGCTTGATTAAAGCCTCCGGCATCTACGACGGCTTTAAACATACGCCATTGTTCTAGTGTAGATTTAAGCATGCATCGCCCTTAACCTTTTATTTAACTTTCTTATATCACACACATCTTGCGCAAGTCATTTTTCGTTGGCTTGGTTAATGGTTGGTACGGAACAGGTCACGACTGATACTTTTTCATACCCCATGTTCATTAACTGTTCTGCCGCTAACTTTGCACGAACGCCAGACGCACAATGAACATAGAGTGGTGTTGAGGCATCTTGAAAACGTTCAAGTGCTTTCATCTCTAAAATACCGCGCGGAATATTAAGCGCAGCGGGAACAGGATGGTTTGTTGCCTCACTATTTTCTCTTACATCGATAAGTACACCATTATTTTGTTTTAACTCATTTACTGCCTGTACAGCAGTCACACAACGTATATCAAAATTGATGTTTTCAATACGCGTCTTTAAATCAATCAACATAATCCTTCCTTAAAAATAAATTTTGCTCAAATAAACTAAAATAAGTAAAGACTAATGTAAGGCTTATGTATTCAACCAGACAATAAAAATAACTGGAATTCATCGCATAAAATGGCAAGTCGGCAGAATGTCTTATACTTTAGTATAGTTAATCGCTAAATTAGTGCCCAGATACTTTACACATAGGGAGTGCTTATGTCCGAGGAAATGGCAATAGGTTCAGAAAATATAATGGAACACGCTGCGGAAGCTGAAATCTTTTTAAAGCAATTCGCGAATAAAACCCGTCTAATGGTGCTATGTTCACTATTAGAGGAGGAAAAGTCGGTAACTGAACTATTAGAAGTAGTTAACGTTTCACAACCCGTAATTTCCCAGCATCTTGCTTTATTACGAGAGTCTAAAATGGTGGCTACTAGAAGGGAAGGTCAAACAATCTACTACCGTCTTGCGGATGAACGGGTTAAACGTCTTATCGCGTTAATGTACGAATTCTTCTGCCAGTAATACTTTATTCTTTCATCACACAAACACAATGTCCGCGGTCAAACGGACATTGTACGGTCAATATGACTTCTGAAAGCGCTACGTAAACTACTTATCGAATTGCTTGCAAAGCATTGTGATGTAATCGTCCTCTGCAATTCTGTCGCTATCGACTTCTGGTCTTTTGAGCAGTTCATCATGACTTAGCTTTACCTCGACACTGTGAGCGGCCCAATCAATATTTTTTATGTCATGTGGCATCAAAACTAAATGTTTTCCACCTGGAAGCCAGTTATTCGTATCCACAACGAGCATGACTATTTTCCAATTTCGCGAGTCAATTATAAAATTGCTAATGTGACCTACGTTATCGGTGGTAGTAGCAACTTCATAACCACCTACTTCACCAACAGCTCTTAAGTGATTGCTGGTCTTTTTGGGGTGAAGCGTTTCTGAGTCATTAGTCTGCTGCAACTGAACAAGCTCATTTGGGTGTGCAAATTCACCCCAAGCTCCAGGCCCTATCCAGTAGTACCCATACCCAAAGTATTTAAAGAGGTTTTCCTCGTACTCCCGAGAGACGGGTTTATGCTCGTCTATAGAAGGACTATTTTTTAATTTTTCGACCGTCATATTCACATGTACGACGCTCTTATCTCTATCTAGTTCGGTTAGTGCGATGGGGGAGATGACCACTTTTCTGCTAAGCGGAAGCCATGTATTGGTGTCTGCAACCAAGTAACGTACAGTAAACGTCTCGTCGTCAAAAAGAATATCGCGGATGCCGCCCACTTTGTCATCAACGGCATGAATAGAAAAATGAGTGAGCTGTTTTGAACTTATGATCATCGTTTCGCCTCCTTTGCTAGGGCTCTTTATGCAGAGCAACGGTTAACGTTGATAAACGTCGCTCTTTATTACTCTCAGTGTAGACATTCCTTAACCTTTCACCATTTTGTTCTTGGTTAAAGTTGATTGAGATCATTATGGTTTACAAACAAAAAAGCTCGCATTAAGCGAGCTTTAACAGGAGAGTGCTTTTTAGGCGACATCAAACTCATCATCAGAAAAATCATCGTCGTAATCCGACTGGTTGCTAGCACTGCTATGAAGCGTGTAAAAGTGCTTTTTACCCCTAGCTAACCTGACGTACTTTGCCCATGCCTTTTCTAGGTTATTAGCCGCTTCAACTTTACCATTAATGAATTCGACGAAGTGTTTCTCATCTTCGCTTTCTGGCAATAGTTCACCACTTTCAAGTCCTAACAAGGTCTTTCCGTAATTCGTTAGAAGATCGGCTTCAGTAATGCTGAAGTCACCTGATTTACGGAAACCATACGGAAACTTCTGACGGTCGATATAAGGTTTTGCTGATAGTCGAATAGCTAAACTTTTCATGTTGTACCCAACGTATTGTTTTGTTCAGCGCACTTTTAAAATAATTAAAAACGAAGATAAAACAAAAGATTTTTCTCTTATCAATAAAAAATTTTTAACGGTATAAAATCTAACACTAAATTTTAGATTACGTTAGAAAAGTATACAGAAAGTACGAGGTGATAACCTCAAGTATGATGTGTCTAAGTTTTTGAAATTAAAGTGAAATGTAAGTATTTATTTATTGGCCCTGCAACGGGTATCGCTATTACACGAGCGTAAATGAGTTGGACGTTAAAAGTCTATGAAAATCACTGATGAGAATAATCAAAAATTCTTGTCGCTACGATGATTAAAATTCGTTTTCTATTTTGTCGCTTAAGATAATAATTGAGGTGTGTTAACAACCCAGAGAAGTCAATGAGTAAAGACTATCGTTACCAGCGTGATGAATGGGACTCGGTAGAAGAGGAAGATTTTCACGCTAAAAAGCCAAGTTCCAAACGTCAAAGTACTGTAAAGGAAAAGCAGAAGCGTGACCTGCAACGCCGTGACAAACAGCGTCGCCTGCACCAAGAAGAGTATTAATTCAGCGAGTTGGTGAAATTTTATTTAAGCGCACCGCATTAAGCGGTGCGCTTCTGTGCTTTTGTGTTTACTTGCCGTATGATCTGTGTCAATTTAAGTCTACTTTGATTCGGTTGTACAACAAGCATGGATATACGCTTTCTCACCACCTTTATAGAGGTGGCTAAAACACGTCACTTTGGTAAAGCGGCGGAAAACCTTTACCTCACTCAATCTGCCGTTAGTGCACGAATAAAGCTTCTCGAAGAATATTTTCACACCACGCTTTTTATAAGACAGCGCAATAGTATTCAGCTTACACAATCAGGTGAAAAGTTGCTTCCCTATGCAAAGCAATTATGCGCTACGTTGAATGAAGCGAAGCAAGAACTACAAATTCAGTCTTCGGAATATGTTGTGTGTGGTGCAACACAGCTTGCTAGTGAGTTGCTGTTGCCTAGAATGCTTAGCCATCTTCACAATTCATTTCCGGACTGGTCGGTAAAGGCAGAAGTTTTAACGCTTGATACCTTGTCTCGTCAGCTTCATGAAAGGGTTACAGACCTTTCATTTTCCACCGAGCCACTTAAATCTGAAGATGTGAATAGCGATGTCTTATTAGAGCATGAGCTGGCGCTATACCGTATCGGAGAGGGCGCAGACTCTATAGATGCTGCAGATTTTGTAGCAATAGATTGGGGCGCTAAAGCCCGAGACTGGCTACTTACCACCTACCCGCAACTTCGCGATGCTAAGTTAAGGACGAATTCGTTAAATTTAGCGCTAAATAATCTACAAAGTGAAGGCGGTATAGCTGTACTTCCAATTGGTGTTGAAACGCAGTTACCAGCTGGCACCAAAGTGACTAAAATAGAGACGATAGAAAACGTGTCATTTAAAGTTTACGTGCACAGTATGAAGCAAGTACGTCGGGTTGGTCTTAAGGAAATTATAGAAAGCGTATCGACGGCTTGTTAAATGAAACCAGTGAATGTGCCGCAACGTTCGGCACGCAAATGACAGAATTTTAGAGAGAGTCCAATGTCTCAATTACATCCTTTACTAGAAAAAAATGCATTTCAGCGTTTGGAAGCAAGCCTTGAAACGATTAAAGCAGAACAGAAATTGTATATCCTTAAAGACGAGCACGGCTGTGTGATGCTTACCACCGACGAGGAAGATGGCGTACCTGTTTGGCCTGATGCTGAGCTTGCGCTTTTGTGGGCTACTGAAGACTGGGCACATTGCGAAGCCATGGAACTGACAACTAAAGAATTTTTATTGAAGTGGGTGCCTGGTATGACGCAAGACGAACTTATGGTCATAGTATGTCCTGTTCCCGCAGAAGAAGGTGAGGTAATTACTCCAGAGGAGTTCGCTGAGTATCTTTAACGTGTGATCTCAAGGCCTCATCAGAGGGTAGATATTTAGTAACGAAACAAAAGCAATTTGCATGCGTTTATTATGCCGCGCTGAAGTCGCTTTAATTTTGCTTTTGTTTATGTGTAACCCTAGGAGGCGTCATGTTTACTGAACAACCTACAATGAATAGTTTATTCAGCCAACTCGGTTTAGGAAGCTCTGACGAAGAAATAGCTGAATTTTTTGAAGCGCATCGAGGACTTAATAACAGCCAGCACTTACACGAAGCGCCTTATTGGAATGAAAGTCAGTCTGCTTTTTTAAAAGAAGCTATTGTTGAAGATGCTGCATGGGCTGAAATCATCGATAAATTAAATGCAGAACTTCACGAATAATCTGGTTGTTTTAGTTACCCGTTTTCGCACGCTATATTTAACGTTTTAAAAAGGCAGTTTACGCTTTGTTGCAACCAACCATCGACGATTTGTGGTTTGTTCCCTTAGGAGGGACAGGCGAAATTGGTATGAACCTTAATTTGTACGGACACAATGGTCAATGGTTGATGGTCGATTGCGGAGTATCGTTCGACGAACCTCTAGTTCCAAATTATAAAGCGGGTGGCAAGGGAGACTGCAGAACTCAATCCAAAAGGTCAACGCACAGAGTGGTTGCTCCTGACCCGACTTTCATCTCAAATCAAAAGGACTCGCTTGCGGGTATTGTTATTACGCACGCACATGAAGACCATGTGGGTGCTATTCCCTATTTATGGGAGCGATTTCAAAAGCCGATTTATACAACGTCGTTCACGGCTGAAGTGTTAAGGCGCAAGCTTGCTCGAACCAAGCTTGCAAACCGAATAGCGATAATTGAAGTTGATGCCGGTGAAACTAAGCAGATAGGGCCGTTCAGCGTACATTGGCTGGCTATCACCCATTCTTTACCGGAGCCTTTCGCACTAAAGATTACCACCCCAGTGGGGACGGTATTGCATACTGCAGATTGGAAAATTGATGCTAACCCGATCACTGGTCAACCTTTCGATATAAACCTTTACAAGCGATTGGGTGAAGAAAATATTCTCGCCCTGGTGGGTGATTCCACTAACGCGCCGAAACCTGGTTTTTCGATCTCAGAGCGAAACTGTTACGACGGATTATTGAGCACTATAGCGCCTCTGAAAGGGAGGGTCGTTGTTGGGTGTTTTGGGAGCAATATAGCAAGGCTTATTTCACTGGCAAGAATTGCTAAGAAAACAAAGCGATACATGGGATTGTATGGACGTTCATTAATGAACATGTATGGCATTGCCAAACAACAAGGTATTTGGCCGGATGATTTACCGATTACAGATCCACAACATCTAGGGTATTTGCCACCGCAAGAGGTATTAGCAGTTGCAACAGGTAGCCAAGGTGAGAAAAATACCGCGTTGGCCCGCTTAGCACGAGATAATCATCCCCTCCTTAGTCTAGACAAGGGCGATACGGTTCTATTTTCTTCTATCGTTATTCCCGGCAATGAAGACAGTGTAGAGCGTTTGAGCAAAGCATTATCAGCTAAAGGTGTCTCTGTCATTCACAGTGAAGATAGTGTCTTACCTATTCACGCAAGCGGTCATCCTTGTGAGGAAGAACTCAAATTAATGTATCACTGGGTTAAACCCAAGATTGCGATTCCGGTTCATGGCGAGCACCAGCATCTAAAAGCCCATGCGGAAATTGCGAAGTTATGTGGTGTGACTAAGCATTATGTGGGTCAAAATGGTGATCTATACAGGTTAGCTCCACAGCCCAGTATAAGAAGACAGGTTGTGCCGGTCGGACGCGTGCCAGTACAGCAAGACTAACGAATTAGTATGAATACAGTCAGTTTGTAAACAAAGCCATATAGCAGTGCACCGGATTCATTGGAAAGCTTATCGCCACAAGTTGGTCAAAGGGTGTACTTTTTGCATTACAAAGCTACCAGGGTACTTTTAATAAGCCTTTAAATTTCAATGTTATAACGATATTTTTTGAGATTGTAAAAACCTCGGCATGAAGCTGCCCATGTTTCAAACATTCTGTTACACTTGAAAATATAATAAAAATGTAAATTGTGCGATCCATTCGTGATGAAGTGTTTTACCTACCTTATTCTTTTGGCTTTTTTTGTTTGTTTAGGTGCAGTGGCATCTCCTCGGTTATCTAACCCTGTTTTTCAGTCTCTCTCGACAAAAAATGGCCTGCCTCAAGATGTCGTAAATGACATTGTTATAAGCGAAGATGGATTTGTATGGATTGCCACAGAAGGTGGCTTAGTGCGGTGGGACGGCGTAAGAACTAAACTCGTAACAGGCCCAGATAATAGCCTTGCTGATGCATCAGTTCATCGGCTAGCGCTGCAAGGCTCAGAAGCGCTTTGGTTCAGTATCTATGGGCGAGGAAATTTTTATCTTGATTTAGCCACACAAAATGTCGTTCAAATAGCGCCCACGAAATATCATGCCATAGAAGGGGTTGTGCAACATGCCGAGACATTTCATTGGTATACGCCAAGCAAACTTGTTATTGCACTAAGCGAAGAAGTGCAACTATTTGATACAGAAAAAAACGAAATAACCCGCATTGCTGAATTGCCGGCACCTTTGCTTGAAAATCAACATAGTATTCGTTCGGCCATAACTATTGATGATGTTTTGATAGTGGCGACGACCAAAGGTGTTTATGTTAAAACTATTTTTGATGCTGAACAGCCTTTGGTTAGCTTGGATTACCTAGGTGATACTGAGCAAAATATTGACAATATCAATGCAAAATTTCTGATGTTGGATGAGCAAAACAGAGTCTGGATTACAACGGTACTCGGGGTATTCGTTGCAGACAAAAAAGATTTTTTAGCGCAAGTCAGCGGTGTTAAAAAAAACGTATTTACACAAGTTGCATCTGATAGAAACGTGTGGACTTTGGTGCAGCACAAAGAAAATGCGTTTTGGATGGGCACAAATAAAGGCTTGTACCAACTAGTTCAAACGGCTAATGGTTGGGAGCATGAACATATCTTAGAGCCTAATAATGGTTTCACTGAAATCTCAAATAAAAAAATCACCGCAATAGCCAAAGATGAAGCAGATAATTTGTGGATGAGTTCTGTTTACGCTGGTGCTTTGTATTTTGGGGTTAAAAGCGCAGATATCTTTGCTATCCAGAATGAAAGAACAGGTGAAGAGAGTACGCTAACCAGTCATGTTGTGTGGACATTTGCTGAAACAGAGCCCAATAAAATATGGATAGGGACTGAAAACGGGCTAAATCATTATGATTTTGCTACGAATATATCCGAGAAGTTTTATTACTTCGATGACGAAGTTTTTGGAAAGGGAGCCGTCGATAAGATTATTCCTTTGCAGAGTGGAAAATTGATCTTAAGTACTTATGAAGGGATTCGGTTATTTGACCCAAAAACAGGAGAAGTGTCTCGTCCTGAAGTATCGAGTGGAGGGGAAAATACAGTTTTTGATACTTATGGGCCCGGCATGCACTTATCCAATGAGGGCATTTTGTATTTTATTGGTTACGAAAGCTTTCTGAAATACGACGTCGTTAAAAAAGAAGTTTCGCCCTTTAAACTAGACCCACGAGTGTTCGATATCAATTTTTCTTATGGTTTTATAGGGCAGTCAAAATATCACAATGACAGGCTTTTTTTAGCTACAGAAGGAGGATTGTGGCTAATCGATCCGACTACCTCGCAGCATGAACTTGTATATCGTTTCCCAGAGGTTTATAGAGGGAGCGAACGCTCCATTACATCGTGGGTAATTGACGACATGGGCGTACTTTGGCTTGCATACAGTGGTGTGGGGCTAATAGGCCTAGATGCGGATACTTTCGAACCCCTTTATGATTTGAATGATAACAATATTTTATTATCGAACATTGTATATGGGCTTCAGAAGGATGAGTCTGGCAATATCTGGTTTAGTTCGCATAAAGGTCTTCACAGGTACGACCCTTCCACCGGTCAAATTAAGAATTTTATTTACGGTCGAGAACTAAGTGTTTCGGAGTTTAATCAGGGGGCATCGCTAAAGCTTAACGATGGAAGGCTGGCCTATGGTTCTACTAGTGGTGCCGTTGTCTTTTCTGCATCGCAACTGGAAAGTTTAGATGTTGACGGTGGTTTACTTGGCAAGAAAACCGCCATTACTGAGGTTGTACTAGGTAATCGCTCGCTAAATCAGCCCCTTAAAAACTTAAGCGGTCACCATTTTAATCTAAATTATGGGGACTATGGGCTAACCATTCACTTTTCCGCACTTGCCATGTCTGGCATAGGAAAAGTGAAGTATTACTACAAACTTTTAAATGGTGACAAAGTGGTTACCGAAGGTATTACTGAAGATGCGAAAGTAACCTTTACTAATATCGAACCTGGAGACTATGTTTTTACCGTCGCGCCCACGCCTGGAAGCTTCGACTTTAACGTTTTGCCAGCGGAAGTAAGCCTGTCTATGCCATACGCACCGCTTCGTTCGCCGTTGGCCTATTCGATATATGCCACCTTAGTCGTGGGCCTGTTAGTGGCTTACTTACTTTCTAGGCAGCGTCACTTAGTCCGATTACAAAAAGCACAACAGCAAGTGACGTTATTTAGTGATGCTTTCAGGCAAACGCGAGATTGGGTACTAATTTTCGATAAGGACAAGCGTCTCGTCGCGGCTAATCCTTCCTTTGAACAAGTGTTTGGATTTAATAGTAAAGAGCCACTGCCTAAGCAGCTTTCGCGGCTTTATATGCGCTATCCCAATCTAAATAGACATCTTTCAGGCAAGCTTCCGGAAATGCAGGGCGGTGATTTTTGGAAAGACGAAGCTGTTATTGACGGTGCCGACGGCAAGCGTTACGACGTACTGATAGATATTACTGCAGTAAGTGGCGAGACTAACGATGCAGAGCACTACCTTATTGTTATTTCAGATATTACCGAGCAGAAAAACGCAGAACGCAAGTTGCTGAAGATTGCTACGTACGACAGCTTGACGGGGCTGGTAAATAGAACATTGCTACTTGATAGACTTGAACACGCCATTGGGCTTGCTCGACATCACGAACACCGTGTAGCAGTAATGTTTGTAGATTTGGACAGGTTTAAAGGTATTAACGATTCTCTCGGCCACGATTATGGCGACAAACTGTTACGTATAGTGGCGAACAGAATGCGAAATCTAGTAGCAGAGTCTGGCACGGTGGCGCGGCTTGGAGGTGATGAATTCGTTATTGTCATCGAAGAGGTAGATGAAAGCGATGATCTAAGTTCTTTTGTCGCACAAATTATCGAATCGGTAGAAACACCAATTTCACTGGCTGAAGAAGTGCTTCGAGTATCGTGTAGTATTGGCGTTGCTTTTTATCCCGAAGATGCGTCTGAGCCCGCAGAGCTAATTAAGCAGGCCGACGTTGCCATGTATAGCGCTAAGAAAGATGCATTAAGTGGTTTTACATACTTTACCAGTGATATGAATGAGCGCGCTAAAACACGTTTACTGTTAGAAAATAAAGTTAAGCGCGCGTACTCGGATAATTGTTTCTTTAATCACTATCAACCAATCATCGATGCAAGGACAAATACCACAATAGGCGTTGAGTTACTTCTGAGAAGTAAGCTAGATGGCGAGCCACTATTCCCCGACCAATTCATACCCATTTTAGAAGAACTGAAATATATTATAGAAGTGACACGGCAAGCCATGCGTCGAGCCGCCGAAGACTTGGCATCTTGGTATAGCCAAGGCTTTACTGGGTATGTGTCGATTAACTTGTCCGCGCTTCATTTTAAGACAGAATTCGACTTAAGCGGTGTACTGAGTCTATTAAACGAATTCGATTTACCAAAAGAAGCATTCAGGTTTGAGATCACCGAAGGGGTGTTAATGGATGATAGCGATAATGCCTTGAGGCAAATTAATCGCTTTGTTAATGAAGGCTTTGTGCTAGCACTAGATGACTTTGGAACGGGGTATTCATCGCTTAGTTACTTAAAACGTTACCCATTGTCGGTGCTTAAAATAGATAAAAGCTTCGTTAACGAAATGGCGCCTGGTAATGCCAACGAAGCGTTGGTTACGACGACTATAGCACTCGCGACTAGCCTAAATATGAGTTGTGTTGCAGAAGGGGTTGAAACTAAATTGCAGGTTGACGAACTTATTGAGAAATCGTGTTTTTTCCACCAAGGGTATTTTTACGCAAAGCCATGCGCAGCTGATGAGCTTGAACCTCTGTTGTTTAAAAAGTGGGTATAGGAGCTGTAGGCAATTTTTATCCAAGAAAGATCATAAAGAGCAAAAAGCCTCATCTATAAAAAAATTAAATCTAGCGCCCAATGCCTTGTTATTCATCGCAAAGAATGTAAACGCTTGTTTAAAAAGCTTGTTTTTCAATAAAAAATAGGGCTTATT